>CAJGDF010000176.1 GCA_904502105.1 uncultured Clostridia bacterium | reverse complement strand
CAAACTTAGTTTATTATGATAATATTATAAAAACAAAATATGTAAATTATGGAGTGATAATAATATGTTAAGTGCAGCTTTACGTAAGTCTTATGCAATAACTAAAACCGAGCGTATCGGCGATTCATTGGTTATGACTTCCGACAGAGGTCTTCTCCGTTTGAGTCCTCAAAACGAATATATCATCAGAGTAAACTATACTGAAACTGACAGTTTTTCAAACGAATATGGTCTCGGTATCGTTTTTAAAGGTAATTTTGCTGATTGGACTTATTCCGAAGACGAAGCCTTTGTTTCTCTTTCCACGGCTAAGATCACAGCTAAGATCAACAAGAAAACTTCTTCTATTGTCTACTATACCTGCGACGGCGAAGAAATTCTCCGCGAAGCAGACTGTCAGAGCAAATACGTAACATATTACGATACCACACAGACCGTTGTTGACGAAAACACCGTTGTTGAAGATATCGTAACACCCGACGGTATCAAAAAGCAGATCAAACAGGCAACAAAAGTATTTGACCGCCGTCTTTGCCATACAAAGCTCAGCCTTCAGTTCAAGGACGATGAAAAGATCTACGGTCTCGGTCAGGACTACTACGGTGTTCTTAACCACAGGGGCACCACAAACTATCTGCATCAGGCAAATATGAAGATCTGTATCCCGTTCTTCCTTTCTACTGCAGGTTACGGTATTCTTTCCGGTACAGACGGTGTTGCAAGATTTAACGATAATGCTCACGGCTCTTATTTCTATACCGATGCTGATACCGAAATGGATTTCTATTTCATTTACGGTCCCGAATTTGACGATATCATCAAAGGCTACCGTTTCCTTACAGGTAAAGCGGTAATGCTTCCGAAATGGGCATTCGGTTATGTTCAGTCTCAGGAACGTTACGAAAATCAGCAGGAAATTATTGAAACCGTTGAAAAGTTTGAAAAACTCGGTCTCGGTATTGACTGTATCGTTCAGGACTGGAACTCCTGGCGTCCCGGAACATGGGGCGAAAAGAGAATGGATCCGAACTGCTTCCCCAATGTTCCCGAAATGATCAAAACACTCGAAGATAAGAACGTTCATTTCATGCTCTCTATCTGGTCCAACCCCAGTACAAACACCCCCGATCATCAGGAGTTTGCTGAAAATAATCTTCTTCTTCCCGCATCCGATAACTACGATGCCTTCAAGGAAGAAGGCAGAAAGCTTTATTGGAAACAGGTCAGAGAAGGCCTTTTCAGTAACGGCGTAAAATCATTCTGGTGTGACTCCTCCGAGCCTTTTGCTCCCGAATGGAGAACCGAAGAACCCGAAGTTTCCGACTATTACCAGGAATATCGCGATGTTTCTTCTCAGTTTATGCCCAGAGATGTTATTAACGCTTACGGTCTTGTTCATTCTCAGACTATTTATGACGGTCAGCGCGGCGATACCGATAAATACAGAGTTTGTAACCTCACAAGAAGCACATTTACCGGCGGTCAGAGATACGGCGCTATCCTTTGGTCCGGTGATATCTCTGCGAAATGGGATGTGTACAGAAACCAGATCGCTACCGGTCTTAACTTCTGCGCATCCGGTCTTCCTTACTGGACTCTCGATATCGGTGCGTTCTTCGTAAGAAAAGGTGTTCAGTGGTTCTGGAACGGTGACTTTAACGACACCACAGACGACCTCGGCTACAGAGAACTCTTTACCAGATGGTTCCAGCTCGGTGCTTTCCTTCCCATTTTCAGAGCACACGGTACAGAAGCCCGTCGTGAACCCTGGAATTACGGCGAAGAAGGAACTATGTTCTACGATGCGATCAAAGCCGCTATGGAACTTCGTTACAGACTTATTCCTTATATCTATTCCGCTGCTGCTGATGTTTATTTTAACGACAGCACTATTCTCCGTATGCTTGCATTTGATTTCAGAAAAGATGCGGTTGCTTGCGAGATCAAAGATCAGTTTATGTTCGGTAAGAGCATCATGGTATGCCCTGTTACAGAACCCATGTATTATAATGTACATTCCGAAAAGATCGAAAATGCTGATTATACACGTAAAGTATATCTCCCTGCAGGCACTGCTTGGTTTGATTTCTATACCAAAGAACGTTACGAAGGCGGTCAGTGGATAACTGTTAAAGCTGATATTTCAAGAATCCCGCTCTTTGTTAAAGCAGGCAGCATCATTCCTATGACAGAACCTGTCCGCAGCACTGCTGAATCCTCCAAAGCTAAGATCGAATATGTTGTATTCCCCGGCAAAGATGCTGAATTCACTCTTTATGAAGACGAAGCTGACGGCTACGGCTACGAAAAAGGCGAATATAAGTTTACAACTGTTCGTTGGAATGAAGCAGAACAGAAACTTGAAATTGCTGACTAATTAAATCCGATTTATTAAGGCGGTGGCTTATATGGCAGAAAAAGTAAAGGTTTCATCCTATAAGAACCCAATCATCCCCAGAATGGGCGTTTGTGATCCTCATATGCATGTTTTTGACGATCGAGTATGGCTTTATGCAACTCACGATGCAACACCGGGCAGCTCGCATTTTAATACTCACGACTGGCAGGTTTGGTCGTCAGCCGATCTTGTTGAATGGCAAAAAGAAGCTACGATCCGTCCCGAAGACTTCTTTATGGGTAAGTCAAACAGCTGTTGGGCAACTGACTGTATAGACCGAAACGGAAAATACTATTTCTATTTTTCAAACGGAAACAGTCAGACAGGCGTTGCGGTAAGCGACAGACCCGAAGGTCCGTTTGTTGATGTCCTCGGAAAACCTCTTCTTGACGGAACATTGACTACCACAACCGAATACGACCCTGCGCTTTTCTGTGATGACGACGGCAAGTATTATCTTGTCTTCGGTGGTCCCAAATGGTGTTACGGTCCGGGGGCAGGCTACTATATTGCGCTTCTCAACGATGATATGATCTCTTTGGCTGAGACTCCGAGATATATCGAACTTGATCATATGGCAGACGATAAAGCTTCTCTGAATAAATTTAACGGAAAGTATTATCTTTCGTACGGTGGTTTTTACGCAATATCGGATAATGTTTACGGTCCGTATAAATTTATGGGTAACACAGCCGCAAGTATCGACCATACAAGCTATTTTGAATGGAACGGTCAGATTTTTAACGCTGTCACCATTGTTGACCATTACGGAGAATACCGTTCAACAGGCATTTGCTACGCTCATATTAAAGATAACGGCGAACTTGTTACCGATCAGATGATCGTTGAATACGGTGTCGGAAAATACGATTCCGAATGGAACAAGATCGAAGCCGAATGGTTTATGAAAGGCGAAAATGTAAGAAAAGTTGAAAATAAAGAATTTTTCGGCTTCTCAGTTGCTTGTACGGAAGAAGCAGTCCTTTGTTACCCTAAAATCAGAAATCTTTCAAATAAGATTGGATTTTGTTTCAGTGGTAACTGTTCGGGTTCCGGTGGTACTGCCGAACTTCGAGAGGGTGACAAAAACGGCAGACTTCTCGGAACGTTTAAATACACAGGTCGCGTAGGGAAATATTGTTGGAATAACCGTATTCACTGTACTGTTAATTTCGATGAACAACTTCCTGACACAATGGATATCTGTCTTGTTCTTAAACCCAACAGCGACTCCGAAATTCTTGTAGACTATTTCCATTTCTTCGCTGAACCTATTGATAATCCGTAAGGATCTATATATAATTTTATCAAACAGCAGGTGCTTTTGAAGTGAACCCATAAGTCGGACGCTTTTGTGGGTGCATATCATTATTGCTCCTGCTGTTTATATATTTAAAAACATTTTTTTGTTAAAAAAACTTGACAAAATAGTTTTGATAGGATATAATAAAAGAAAACGAACAAAGGAGATTCTTATGAAACGATTTGTCTCTGTGATTTTTTGCTTGTTGTTTTGTTTTACGTTGGTAGCTTGTTCTCTTAATGAGGAAGAATTTGCTCCTGAATACGATTCAAGTGTCAGTGCAGAGATTGACTTGGATGGTAGAAACTTTGTCTACGGTATGGTCCAAGACTATTTCTTTGAGGGTGAAGATTCTACTTTGGGGTATATCAATTCAACAGAATTTGCAGATCTTGCTGCAAAGCGTCTTGATGATGTCGAAAAAAAGTATAATTGT
>CAJGDF010000175.1 GCA_904502105.1 uncultured Clostridia bacterium | reverse complement strand
TGCTTCGCCGTGCTGATCTTTATAAGAATAGCTACCAACGCCGTCCTGCAAATAGTACATAGCACCGCCGGACCATTCGCCTTCGCTGTTTTTACGTCTGAAATAAATACCGAGAACGTTTTCTGCGTAGTTTGTCATCATACCGAAGAATGCTGCAACCCACATCCAAAAAACCGCGCCTGCGCCGCCGATTGCGATAGCTGCGGCAACACCTGCGATGTTACCTGTACCTACAGTTGCGGCAAGAGCTGTACAAAGCGCCTGGAAGGGAGAAATAACGCCCTTTTCTTTGCGGTGCTTCAGAACGTTTGATGTGAACAAGCTGCCGATGGTGTTTTTCCACCAAAGACCCAAGTGAGATACCTGAAATACTTTTGTACTGAGTGTTACGATAACACCGGTACCGATAAGGAGTGCAAGGCCGAAAATGCCCCATACAACTCCGTTGACGCTGCCGTTTATCTCGGCAACCTTGTTGAGAAATGCTTCCATTTTTTCCTCCTAAAATCCAAAAGACGGACCGCGAAAAATACGGTCCGTCAAAAAAAACAGAAATAGCCTTTTATTGCATATCTTTGTCCTTTTGCCTGAGAGTTTAACGTATTTCACGCTTGCACCTTCGGCCCCCAATCTGCTTGGGTGTCTCCAAAGCTCCGTCAACATCCAGTCCCCATCCTTTCGGACTCCTGAGAGCGTTACTCCTTCGGCCGCATACGATCAATTGAATTACGTATACATTTTCCTGAATGTCTCATACAGATTTTTTTGATTTTTCGGCATTATAACACAAAAAAACATAAAATGCAATAGAGTTTACAATAAGTTTGAAATTTGTATTTTTATACAGTTATACGAGTTCGGATGTATGAGGAACACGTGAAATCCTAGGTTCCGCACCTGTAAGATGAGAAATATCTTTATAAGGCGGAATCGTCGGATCATCAAAGATATTTTCGGGTATCTGAGAGGTCCAGCCCGCCTCGTCAAACAGAGGAGCGTCAATACCCAGCGCATAAAGAACGATAGCCGAAAGATCGCGCACGTTCGCCATGCCTATCTCTCCGTTTTTAACGTTTTTGCCGCAGAGGGCAAGAGTTACGTATTTTTCACCGTCTGTCCAGCCGCCATGGCTGCCTGTTCCGTCACCGGGATTTGTTCCGCCGTGATCGGCAATAACAATAAACAACGTATCGTCTATGATCGAAGCATCGCAAGCCGCAGAATAAACGTCTCCGACAAGAGCATCGACCTCTTCTATTCGATCGAGATGCGCCTTTGTTCCGTAACCGTTTCTGTGACCCGCACCGTCAACGCTGTCAAACTGTATAAAAAGAAAAGTCGGTTTTTTATTTCTGATATAATCACAGATAACGGGAGTGAGCTGAGTATCGCGGTCAGTAGCAGTGGAAACAGAAAGATTGCGTTCAACAATGCCTGCGGTTATGGGGTTCCAGTCACAGTAAGAACCGAGCTCGGCATCGGGATAAACAGCCGCTATGCGTTTAAACAAGGATGGGAACTGTGAATCCTGAGGATACTCCATAGAACCGACAATGCCGTTGGTAAGCTTATGTACCTCGGGACCGACACCCAAAAGCATAGAGCCCCAGCATTCTGCACTGATAGTGGGGTTTGAAGCAAGAGCATCGTATGTTACGGCACCGTTTGCAAAAAGCTTATCAAAAACAGGGGTTTTTGCATCTTTTATAAAAGCACCGGCACCGTCGATACCGACAACGATAACATGTGAATACTTTTTCATAAAATCACCTCATATCAAATCAACATATTTACCTAATAAGTATATTGTTTTTAACTGAAATGCTTTGGGCCATGCAACCATCCAATCGTTAATAACACCTTTTATCGATGGGTCGCCGCTGCCCCAATGGCAGTGGAAGATCGCTTCGTTCTGCATTCCGCGCGGACGGACCATTCCGTGAAGCTCAAGTTTACCGTCGGAAATATACTGAGTTGTATATCTCCAGAGGATCTTTGCGTGTTTAACATATGCCGCATTTCCCGTCATATGCGCAAGCTCAAGAATTTCGGGAACGTAATATGCGCCCCAGCAGTCGAGATGATGGTGGGATGCGGAAACTGATGTACCGCCGGTCGTATAAATATCCAGTTTGCCGCAATCGGTATCTTCAGAGTAATCAACATTATAATAAAAACACCATGTCATCATATAATGCGCAATATTTTCGGCAAGATCGAGATATTCTTTTTTGTCGGTCAGCTTATACATACCGAGTGCCGCACGAAGCATAGGATGAGCGCCCTCTTTGTCAACACAGAAGGTATCAAGCGCACCGCCGCCGCATACGGAATATTTTAAATATGTATCATAATAGAACGCAAACGATCTTTCTGCAATATCAAGATATTCCTTTTTACCGAAATATTCATAGGCATGAACAAAACCGAGGGTTATAAATGCGCCCGCACCGCCTGTCTGAACGACCGCTTCGCCGCTGCCCTTGATAACCTGAGGAAAATCGCCGTCAGAGAAATTGTTAAGATAGAATAAGCATATTTTTTCTGCGGCAGCCTCATATCGGGAGGGATCCTCACCTATCTGCCTGAGCAGAGCAGAACAGAAAAGAAGCTCGGATACAATGGTGCCTTCATTGCAGGCATCGATACGCTCATCTTCGGTAAAAGCACCGTCATAATGAGAACTGATAAGACCGCTTTTATGCTGACGTAAAAGCCATGTGTCAAGAATAGACAGGGCAGTTTCTTTATCTTCGGAATTATTTGTTTCAATAAATGAACGCAAATGAAGCTCTGCGATCATTAAATTCTGACCGCACCAGCCTGCCTCGTATTTACCGCCTTTTCTCCAAATGAAAGGAGCAGGGCCTTTACCCAAATAATCGGTCCCGTTAGGCAAAAAGCCAATATTGGTGAGTGTTCCGAAATCAGTACGTTCAACAAGGGCACGGACGACCTCCCAGGTCCATTCTTTGACCTGTTCGACAGAAAAACGTTCCTCGGGATCGGGGCTGTAATCACCGTTTGCAAAATCAAAAAGTTTTTTATAACCGTAAAAATCTTCGCCCTGATGTTTTTCATATTCATAAATATAAAAAACATAATGCTTCTCTTCGCCGCTTTTTATCTCCGGAATATCAATAATAGCATCGCCAAAGAGATGAGTTTCGAGAAAAGCTTTAGGAGTCTCAATATGTGCAAAATATATTCTCTGAACGATATTGCCTCCTTCGTCGTAAATACTGCAGGAGCAGTTTTTCGAATCCGTATCGGTTCCGGCAAAAAGCGCATAGCCTTTATCTGCCGTTTCGATATATGTACAACCCGGAATACCCGTTCTGTCTGCCGAGAATATCCACGGTTCACCTTCATATCTCATGTGTTTAGGAGAATTATCCGAGCCGAATTCGTTTCCGTTATACAAAACACACGGCATCATATACGTTAAAAGTTCGGCTTCTGTCTTTTGTTCAACAACAGGGATCAATTTTGCTGTTTTTCCGTTATTAACAAATGTTATATCTATTTTTTTTATATACTCCGAAACGATTTCTTCGGAAAAGCTGAAAGAAACATCTGTCACATCGTTAAAATGTTCGTCCAAACAAAAAAATTTATACATTTTTACACACCCTTTCGGTTGATAAACTTATTATAACACAAACAAAGAGATTTTTCAAGAAAAAAATATAATCCGCCTTCAAAAGAAAGCGGATCAATGTAAAAAATTAATTTACTGTTTTTTCATCTGACGTAAAAAGAAAAATACTGCAGCCACAAGCAAAACAATGGAATACCCCAGAACCCACCATATATGCGGAAAAATATCCGAAAAATTTCCCGAAAGAATCGCACGCTCCATCTCAACAGCATGAACGAAAGGAAGAGCATATGCAATCTTTTTAAAGGCGCCGCCAACAAGATCAAGGTCAAACCAGGTTCCCGATAGCCATGCGGAAAGATTAGTCATAAGCGCACCGCAGATACCGCCGACCTGTTTTTCGTTCAGAATACTGCCGAAAAGCAAACCGAAAGAAATGAAAAGAACAGACAATAGAGCAACAGAAATGATCGCATACAGCATATTTACAGAAAGATCAAGCCCTAAGATAAGTGCAAACACATAGCAAACGATACTTTGAGCCATGGCAATTGGAATT
>CAJGDF010000174.1 GCA_904502105.1 uncultured Clostridia bacterium | reverse complement strand
CCCACCGGACCGAGCTACGACCCGACGATGTCAAGAACAGCATACTCATACCATTCAAGATTCTACTATGCTCCGACGAACTCCGACGCAGAGGTTCACTCGATAGTTCTTCCTTATCTTTTCCAGCCGCTCCCGGGCGAAACAAAGGAAGACTGGCAGGATGAGCTTGAAAGAAACAATTTCTTTACAAAAGAATCATTTGACTATTTCCAGACAATCAGGGACGATGCGTTCTACGACTATGCTCCGTACATTCCATACTCTGACATGAACAGCAATCTTTCCAAAGTGACAATGGGTTCTATTACCGCATCGGAAGCACTTGAAAGCCTTGAACAGTCCATTCAGTCCTCCCTCGACAAACATTACAATGATTATCTTGATTAAGAAAAAAGGAATAGAAAATGAGATTATTAAGAATAACAGCGTTAATATTAGCTTTGACATTTGTTTTTGCCGCATGTTCGACAGCCGAACCCGAAATAGTACCGGAGTATAGCGGAGATGTCGAAGAAGACGACATTGATCTTTTGGGCTATGAATACATAATTGCCGCAGGAACGCACGGCGGCGGCAGAGTTCAGCTTGCGCCCGAGCCGGGTGAAGACTCAAGAGGAGACAAGCTCTTACAGAGATATAAGGACACAGAGAAAAAATTCAACGTTAAATTAAACGTTATAGGCGAAAGCAATCTCGGTATGTTCATGGCGCAGTATGCATCAGGCATGAAATATGCGGATATTGCGATATGCCAGGCAGCAGAGGTTGCAACCGGAAAATATGTTCAGAACGGATATTTTATGCCGTTTTCAGATATGGGACTTGATTTCGACTCGGGCATATACGGAACACAGGGTATGCTCGACGCGGGCTGTTTTGACGGAAAGTATTACGCTATAATCTCGTATTATTGGGGACTTCCTTCTCCGTACACCATGCCTGCAATGTGGTTTAACCCTGCAATGATCTCCGAATATCAGCAGACATCTCCCCACGAGCTTGACGAAAACGGATCATGGAACTGGGATGCCTTTAAACAGATGTGTGAAGCAATAAACGACGTGTCCTCACCGAATTCAGACGAGCACATCTATGCGGTTTCGCACATAGGCGAGCCGTTCCTTGAGCTTGCGGCGCTTTATTCGAACAGCGCAAGGATCGTTACAAAAGAAAGTGACGGAAAGCTCAGATATTCTCTCAATTCAACAAATGCAAGAGAGGCGCTTGACTTTATCAAGGATCTGTCGGAAAGAAAGCTTATAGAAGAAAACAACGGAGATTTTATTGCGAAATTCTGCGACGGAAGAAACGCGTTTGTTCTTCAGTACACCCAGATCGGTCTTGCATCCGAAAATGCGAGCGGTCTTGCATACAATATGGACGGAGCATATGAATGGATACTGTTCCCGACAGGTCCGAGCTACGATCCGACAACCGCAAGAACTGCATATTCCTACCACTCAAGATTCTACTTTGCTCCGTCGAACTCCGATGCGGAGGTACACGGATTGGTTCTCCCCTATCTTTTCCAGCCGCTTCCCGGCGAAAGCGTGGACACATGGCAGGACGAATTTGAAAGAAACAACTTCTTTACAAGAGAATCGTTTGAGCAGTACGTTAAAATGAGAGACGATGCGTTCTACGACTATGCTCCGTACATTCCCTACAACGACCTTTGCGCAATGCTCTCAAAGGTAACAACAGGCGGAACAACAGCCACCGAAGCGCTTGAATCTATGGAATCCAAGATCCAGGCAGGTCTTGACGATCTTTACAACGATTATCTCAAATAAAAAGCAATAAAAGAAAGAGAGAGACAAAAAAATGAAAGCATTGAAAATTTTAGCGATTATAATGGCTATGCTCACTGTTTTCACCGCATGTACAGGTGCAGAAGCAGAAATAGTTCCCGAATATGATCCTGAATTTGACACCGAAAGCCCGGATCTTTTAGGATATGAATATATCATGGCGGCTACTTCTCACGGAGGTCAGTATCCGTTGAACCCCGAACCGGGCAGTACAGCGAGAGCCGACCAGCTTCTGCAGAGATACAAAGAGACGGAAGAAAAATTCAATGTTAAAATATCGCTTATTGACGGCTGTGACGTCGGACGCTATCAGACGCTTCTTGCGGCAAACATTAAGTATGCAGATCTGATGTTCACCGTAATACATCAGATACAAAGAGGTCAGCTCCAACAGGGATATTTCCTTCCGTTTTCCGACATGGACATTGATCTCGGATCAGGTCTTTACGGCACCCCCGAAGCCCTCAACACAGGTCTTTTCGGTGACGACTACTATGCGATAATCGCGTATTATTGGGGTTTTCCCGCAGCAGACACAATGCCTGCGATGTGGTTCAATCCATATGTTATCTCAACATATCAGCAGACCTCTCCCCACGAGCTCAACGAGCAGGGCGAATGGGATTGGGATGCTCTTGAAGCTATGTGCGAGGCAATAAACGACACATCCGACCCCAATAAAGAAAACCATGTTTACGCGCTTGCATATACAAACGAGCCTTATCTTGAATTTGCGGCTATGTTCTCCAACAATGCAAGGATCGTAACAAAAAATGCGGACGGCAAGCTTGAATATTCACTCAACAGCAAGGAAGCCATTGAGGCGTTGGAATTTATAGGCAGTCTTGCGGAAAGACAGCTTATATGTGACGGCGGCGACAGACAGAACATCACTCCTTTTGTTGAAAACAAGCGTGCGTTCTTCGTTGAATTCACACACCTCGGTCTTTCCGATGAAGGCCGTGAAAACCTTGCATTCAGAATGCAGGAAGCTTATGAGTGGATATATTTTCCGCAGGGTCCGAGCAACACAAACGGAAGTCTTGCGAGAACATCTTTCTCTTATAACTCAAGATTTTTCTACGCGCCTGTAAACTCAGATCCGGAGGTTCACGAGTTGCTGCTGCCCTATATGCTCCAGCCGCTTCCCGGTGATACTGTTGAAACATGGCAGGACGACTTTGCAAGATCAACATTCTTCTCCGATGAATCGTTTGAATGCTTCAAGGTTATAAGAGACGAAGCTTTCTTTGACTACACAGTATATGTTCCCTTCAGCGATGTTCTTTACCCCAACATTATGAACATAACAAAAGGCAAGAATACAGCAACAGAAGCTCTATCTTCCATCGCAGAAAAGATGCAGGCAAGTCTTGATAAATATTACAATGACTATATGGAATAAAAAGATTTAAGAGAACATTTTTATGAATAAAACGCTTCATCTGATACCGACATTTCACCATGATATTGCATATTTACATCCCGAATCATGGTATACGGAATTTGCGACGAGAATTTTAGACAAAGCAATCGAAATAATGCAGGAAAACGAGGAATTCACGTTTACTGTTGAGCAGGCATACTTTTTTGACGGATACTGGAAGAGCCACCCCGAAAAAAGAGAATTATTAAAGGAGCTTACAGAAAAAGGTCAGCTTCATTTTGCACCGGGTTTTTACTCTGTTCCGGATATGTCAATGCCGCTTGGCGAAAGCATTTACATGCAGGCATACTACGGAAAGAAAGTGTTGAAAGAAACGGTTGGATATGAACCCAAAACTGCATTTATTGCGGACTGTTGGGGTCATAATGCAAATCTTCCGCAGATAATCAGGCAATGCGGATACGACGCTTACACCTTCAGCCGCTGCATGGAAAGATCTTTTGATATTGAAAATTTCCGTTGGAAGGGTATTGACGGCACGGAGATCAACACTCACTGGATGAGTACATCTTACGGCGGCCTTTATTTTGGAGAAGCGGAAAAGGTCAATGAAGAAGAATTAACCTGGGCAGATGCAACGGAAAACGGCATCCGCTCGTTAATGAACAGAAATTCAGAGCATTGCGGTGAAGACAGTCAGATAATGCCTGTCGGCGGCGATATGTGTACACCCTGCAAGGCGGCGCCTGCGATCGTTAAACAAATGAACAAGCGCGGAGAGCTTCCGAAAATGAAATTTTCCTCTTTTGAAGAGGCATTTAAGGATATTGATTTTTCAGAAAAGACGGTTTACAGCGGCGAGTTTATTTCGGCGCTCAAGGGTTCGTTTGCAACAAATATTCAGATAAAGCTTGCAAACCGCCGTATGGAAAACAAGCTTTGTGCGCTTGAAACGATTTCCGTTCTTCAGGATAAAAACGCTGACTTTGACCCCGCATGGAAGCTTACGCTTAAAAAT
>CAJGDF010000173.1 GCA_904502105.1 uncultured Clostridia bacterium | reverse complement strand
AGCTGCACGCGTCACACCCCGCATGGCTTTACGGTTTTATAGCATGTTATATCGTTTTTTATGTGCTTACTTTTACCGTGTTCGGTGTGGAGCCAAAGCCCCTAACCTTGATAATCGAAATATTGCCTGTTATCGGTATGACCGCGCTCTCAATCGGTTTTATGCGCCAAGATTCAGGTGCCGTACGTAAATGCGGATTTGTTTCATCTCCGGCATGGCTTATTTATAATGTTTCCGTTTTTTCAATTTCAGGCATTATTACAGAGTCTTTTAACATTGTTTCCGTTATCGTTTCATTTATACGTTACGGCAAAAATATCGGTAAATCTGAGAAATAGGGGAGCATACTATGAAAAATTATAAAAGTACAATTATCGGATGTTATTTTGGCATCTTCGTTCAGGCAATAGTTAATAATTTTACAGCCATTCTATTCGTGCCGCTTATGGGGATGTATGACCTCTCGTTCGTAGATCTCGGTATTCTCGTTGCTGTCAATTTTGTGTCTCAGGTTGGCATTGATATAATTTTCAGCGGTGCTATGGATAAGTACGGTTACCGCCGTCTTCTGATGCCGGCATTGACAATGGCTTTCGGCGGGCTTTTGCTTTTTGTTTTAACACCTGTATTTTTGCCGTCGCACGTATTTCTCGGTTTTGTAATTTCAACAGTTGTTTTTGCTGCCGCGGTTGGTTTTCTTGAAATCATGCTTTCTTCTATTGTTAACGATATTCCGTCAGACAATAAAGGTGCGGCAATGGCTCTCATGCATTCTTTTTATGCTTGGGGACAGCTTGCCACCGTTGCTTTAACAACTATCGGTCTTTTGGTCTTTGGCGTAGAAAACTGGCAGTGGATAATCGTTTTTTGGATGATCTTTCCGTTTGCAACTTTCTGGATATTCTTCTTTTCTCCGCTTCCGCAGGTTCAGTCCTCTGAAAAATCCACTAAAAAACGCGATGTTATGTTCAGTCCCTTCTTCATTATTGCAATGATCGGTATTTTTACAGGTGCGAGTGCAGAACTTGTTGCCGCTCAATGGGCTTCTTCTTTCCTCGAAAAAGCTCTTGGTATCAGTAAAACAATGGGCGACCTTATCGGTATTTGCGGTTTTGCGGCAATGATGGGTACTGCGCGAGCTCTTTACGGTGCGTTCGGTTCAAAGATCAATATCAGCAATGCTATGATGCTTTGTTCTGCTGTAAGTTTTGTTTGTTATTTAACAATATCTCTTTCTCCCAATAATACCGTTTGTCTCATTGCTTGCGCTGTTTCGGGTTTCGGTGCCGGTATTCTTTGGCCGGGGACTCTTGTTATAGGTGCTGATAAATTTCCTAACGCCGGTGCTTGGATCTTCGCCATTCTTGCGGCGGCAGGGGATATAGGCGGATCTGTTTCTTCCTGGTTTACAGGTATTATTGTAGATTACTGCGTTGATACACCTGTTGCCAATTTTATAGGTTCTCTTACAAATTCCGACGGTACAGGTGCTGCGATGCGTTTGAGCCTTCTCGTTGCGGCTTTGGCTCCGCTTGTTTGCTTTGTATGTAATTTTATGCTTAAAAAAGGATTAAGTAAAGACAAGGCTTTACAAAACCGCTAAACTTTGATATAATATTATTATAAAATATATGTCTGAAAGGAAATTACTGCCATGGAAATAAATCAGGCAATTGAAAAACTTTATAAATTACAGGCAAAATTAAGCGCATATAATCATGCGTCTGCGCTTATTTATTATGACGGTGTTACTGCTGCGCCCAAAGGAACTGCAGCAAACAGAGGGCAGACTCTTTCTGTTTTAAGTGAAGAACAGTATATTCTCTCAACCGGTAAAGAAACTGTTGAACTTCTTGAATTTCTTGATGAACATAAAGCTGAGCTTTCCGAAAAAGATGCCCGTATCGTGTACCTTGCGCTGAAAGATATCCGAGATATGCAGAAGATCCCCATGGACGAATTTGTTGCATATCAGCAGCTCCTTGTCGAGGCGGACGATGTTTGGCATACCGCGAAAGAAACCGATAACTTTGATCTTTACTGTCCCATTCTCGAAAAGATATTTGAAACAGAAAAACGTTTTGCCGGTTATTGTGCCCCCGAAAAGCATCCGTATGATTATTGCCTTGATAAGTATGAAAACGGTCTTACAATGGAAAAATGCGATGAATTTTTTGCCGCATTAAAAAGCAGACTTGTTCCGCTTATCAAAAAGATCTCCGAAAAACAGCAGGTGTCCGATAAATGCCTTTGGGGTGAGTTTGACGAATCCGCTCAGGAAAAATTCTCTTACGACCTCATGAAAACAATGGGTATAGATCTCAATCATTGCGGACTTGCCACCACTGAACATCCCTTCACTATAAGCTTCGGCTCTCATCATGATGTTCGCATAACGACCCATTATTTTAAGGATAATTTTGCATCTTCCATGTATAGCGTTATTCACGAAGGCGGCCATGCCCTTTATGATATGGGTTCTGCAGATGATCTCGCATATACTCTTCTTGACGGCGGTGTTTCTATGGGTATACATGAAAGTCAGAGCCGTTTTTATGAAAATCTTCTCGGCCGAAGCCGTGAATTTGTGTCTTACATCTTCCCGAAACTTTGCGAATATTTCCCTGAACAGATGAAAAACACAACTGCTGAAGATGTTTACAAGGCGCTTAACCTCGTTAAGCCCTCACTTATAAGAATTGATGCTGACGAGGTTACATACTGTCTTCATGTTATGGTACGTTATGAGCTTGAAAAACGTGTTATGTCCGGTGAACTTGCAGTTAAAGATCTTCCCACCGAATGGAACAAGCTTTATAAAGAATATCTCGGCGTCGAAGTTCCGAATAATAAGCAGGGTGTTTTGCAGGACAGCCATTGGTCGGGTGGAAGTATTGGCTACTTCCCGTCTTACGCACTCGGCAGTGCTTACGGAGCACAGCTTTTGCGTAAAATGAAACAGAGCGTTGATATTGACGAATGCTTGCGTTCCGGTAATTTTGCTCCCATAAACGATTGGAATAAGGAAAATATTTGGAAACACGGCAGAATGATGGATCCGAACGATCTTCTCGAAAAAGCTCTTGGCGAAAAGTTTGATCCGTTTGTTTATACAGATTATCTTGAAAAGAAATACGGGGAAATTTACAATATTTAACTTGTAATACAGAAAAGATCCTTAATCTATCAATAAAGATATTTTAAGGATCTTTTATTTTACTTATTTTCTGATTTTTTCAACCTGCTGCATAAACTGTAAACCCAAAAGAATTTCTCCGACGGTCCAGCCCGATTCTATACAGCAAGGTGCCCAACCTACGTCGTGAGGTACACCGTGCGCTTCCCAGTTCTCGATGTCAAACGCGCGTGTCCACGCACCATCAAGAAGCTTATCGTCACTCTTTATCTGACAAGATAAAAGGAATGATGCGATTTTTTTCCAGCCGTCAAAAAATCTTTCTTCGCCTGTTGCAAGATATGCGTATGAATAGCCGAGAGGCAGCCAGTTGTTAGAATATAATAAGTCAACTACAGGATCACCGTTATTTGCAAGTAATGCGCATTCGCCCGTATGGTTTCGTGAACAAGCAGCTTTGTAATCTGTATCCCATTCAGGAACAGCGCCGCATTCTGCTCTGTGTTCGTCAAGATAGTCGCAAACCTTACATATCCATTCGTAATGCTCTTTTTTGCCCGTTATTTCATATAAGATCGAAAGTCCGAGCAGTAATCTGCAGTTCTCTTCCGTTTCGCTTGTTTCTCTGACGGTGTTCGGATAAACAGACATGATATATGAAAGTCCTTTTTGAGCAACTTCAAGGTACCGTTTGTCTCCTCCTGCTCTGTATGCAAGAAGCAATGCAGCGTGATAATATGCATTATAATGAGCGCAGGGAGCTCCGTGTCCTGCTTTTTTGATGTTTTCCCGTGCGGTGGGTGTCAATGTTGAAAGGTCTGTTCGTCCAACACGTACACCGTCTTCGCTCGTTGTTTCAACAAGGAAATCAAGACATTCGCATATTTCCTTAAAATAGGGGACGGTGCCGTCAAAATGGTGATGTAAAAGTAATCCCATAATAACGCGCGCAACGTCATCCTGGTAACAGGTTTCCCATGCGGATTCTGTCCAGCGGAACATACCCTTGTTTTCGCCTTCTTTGATCTGCAGGTAGTTGAAGCAAAATTCATAGATATTTTCAGCTATTTCTTTGCTCTCTCTGTTTCCTGT
>CAJGDF010000172.1 GCA_904502105.1 uncultured Clostridia bacterium | reverse complement strand
TACCCCTACCCTTGACAGCTTTGGCAGAGATCTCACGGAATTTGCCGCAGAAGGAAAGATCGATCCGATAATCGGAAGATCCGACGAGATAGAGCGAGTCATCAGAATTCTCAGCCGCAGAACGAAAAACAACCCCTGCCTTATCGGAGAACCGGGCGTAGGCAAAACCGCGATAGCAGAGGGGCTTGCGCAGCATATAACCGAAGGCAAAGTCCCCGAAACGTTAAAGAATAAAAGAGTTATAACTCTTGATATAACATCAATGATCGCAGGCGCAAAATACAGGGGCGATTTTGAAGAACGTATAAAAAACGCCATTGATGAAGTAACAAAGAGCGGCAACGTAATTCTTTTTATCGACGAGATACACATTCTTATCGGTGCAGGTGCGGCAGAAGGTGCTGTTGATGCGGCAAATATTTTAAAGCCGTATCTTGCAAGAGGAGAGCTTCAGGTTATCGGCGCAACAACTCTTGACGAATATAAAAAGCATATCGAAACGGATGCGGCGCTCGAAAGACGCTTCCAGCCCATTATTGTAGGAGAACCGTCCGTTGAAGATGCGATCGATATTCTTAAAGGCATTCGTGACAAATACGAAGCACACCATGGTGTAAAGATATCAGACGAGGCGCTCGTTTCGGCTGTTAAACTCTCAAAAAGATATATTCAGGACAGATTTTTGCCTGACAAAGCAATCGATCTTATTGACGAGGCGGCATCAAAGGTTCGTATTGATAATTTAACAACACCTCCGGATCTCAAATCGAAAGAAGAAGAGATAGAAAACATCAGAGCAATGAAAGACGATGCGGCGAAAAATCAGAAGTTTGAAGAGGCCGCAAAGCTCCGTGACGATGAAAGAGAAAAGATCCGCGAGCTTGACGAATTAAAGAAAAGCTACGAAAGCAGAACATCTTCGGCAAACCTTATCGTCACAGAAGACGATATTGCCGACATCATCTCTTCGCAAACAGGTATCCCCGTAAAGAAGCTTATCGCGGAAGAGGGAGAGCGTTTGCTTAATATGGAAAACATTCTGCACGAGCGTGTTGTCGGTCAGGACGAAGCGGTTGCGGCTGTTTCAAGAGCAATAAGAAGAGGAAGGGTCGGATTAAAAGATCCGAAAAAGCCGACGGGATCGTTCTTGTTCCTCGGTCCTACAGGTGTCGGAAAAACAGAGCTTTCGAAAGCGTTGGCAGAAGTAATGTTCGGCGATGAGAATGCTATGATACGTGTTGATATGTCCGAGTATATGGAAAAGCACAACGTATCAAGAATGATCGGCTCGCCTCCGGGCTACGTTGGATTTGAAGACGGCGGTCAGCTTACCGAAAAGGTAAGAAGAAAGCCGTACAGCGTAATCCTTTTCGACGAGATAGAAAAAGCGCATCCCGATGTTTTCAACATCATGCTTCAGATTCTTGACGACGGCATGGTAACGGATGCCAAGGGCAGAAAGATCGATTTCAAGAACACCGTTATCATAATGACAAGCAATATCGGCGCAAAGCAGATAGTTGACCGTCAGCAGCTCGGATTTACACCCGCAGAAGACAACTTTGAACGCACACAGAAGACGATCAGAGGCGACGTTATGGATCAGCTCAAAAGATCGTTCCGCCCCGAATTTTTGAACAGAATAGACGATATAATCGTTTTCAGTCAGTTGAACAAAGAAAATATCAGAGAGATCGCAAGACGGCTTGTAAAGTCGGTATCCGACAGGCTTTCATCGCTCGGCATAACGCTTTCCGTTGACGATTCGGCTCTTGATATACTTGCAGATAAAGGCTTTGATGTTTCCTACGGCGCACGTCCCTTAAAACGTGCTATACAGTCTCTTATAGAAGACAAGATTGCAGAAAAAATGCTTGAAGGGGCTGTAAAAAACGGAGACAGCATCACTGCTTTTGCCTCGGAAGGCACGATTGAGTTCAAAAAATCCGAATAAAGGAAATAATTAACAAAAAGCCATAATCATGCCACACGATATTCGTGCAAAATGACTATTGAAAAAAAACAGTTTTGTGATATAATATTTTGTGTTTAGCACTCATAGCTACTGAGTGCCAAAAACCCAAAAAAAGATAATAAATATTTATCATATTTCCTTAAAGGAGGAAAACACAATGACAATCAAACCCTTAGCTGACAGAGTTGTTCTCAAGATGGTTGAAGCTGAAGAGACAACAAAGAGCGGCATCATCCTTACGGGTTCCGCAAAAGAAAAACCCCAGGTAGCAGAGATCGTAGCAGTAGGTCCCGGCGGAGTAATTGACGGCAACGAAATCGTTATGTACGTTAAAAAAGGCGATAAAGTTCTTACAAGCAAATATTCCGGTACAGAAGTTAAGATCGACGATGTTGAATACACCATCGTTAAACAGAGCGACATTCTCGCAATTGTAGAATAAGAGAGGAAAAAGATTTATCATGGCTAAAGAAATTCTTCACGGCGAAGACGCACGCAAAGCTCTTAAAAAGGGCGTTGACACTCTCGCCGATACAGTTAAAGTAACCCTCGGTCCCAAAGGCAGAAACGTAGTTCTCGACAAGAAATTCGGTTCTCCCCTTATCACCAATGACGGTGTTACAATCGCAAAAGAAATCGAACTCGACGACGCATTCGAAAATATGGGTGCACAGCTCGTTAAAGAAGTTGCAGCAAAGACCAACGACGTTGCAGGTGACGGTACAACCACCGCTACCCTCCTCGCTCAGGCTCTTATCAACGAAGGTATGACCAACCTTGCTGCAGGCGCAAACCCCATGGTACTCAGAAAAGGTATCCAGAAGGCAGTTGCTACCGTTGTTTCCGAAATCAAAAACAACGCTAAAAAAGTTAACGGTCCCGAAGATATTGCAAGAGTTGCAACTATCTCCGCAGGCGACGAATTCATCGGTCAGCTCATCGCTGATGCAATGGCTATGGTAACCGCTGACGGCGTTATCACCGTTGAAGAAAGCAAGACCGCTGAAACAACCAAAGAAGTTGTTGAAGGTATGATGTTCGACCGCGGTTACATCACTCCTTACATGGTAACCGATACCGATAAGATGGAAGCAGTTATCGACGACGCTCTCATCCTCATCACCGACAAGAAGATCAGCAACATTCAGGAAATCCTTCCCGTACTCGAATAGATCGTTCAGAGCGGCAAGAAGCTCGTTATCATCGCTGAAGATATCGAAGGCGAAGCTCTCTCCACCCTTATCGTAAACAAACTCCGCGGCACCTTCACCTGCGTTGCAGTTAAAGCTCCCGGCTTTGGCGACAGACGTAAAGAAATGCTCAGAGACATCGCTATTCTCACCGGCGGCGAAGTTATCAGCGAAGAACTCGGCCTCGATCTCAAGACCACAACTCTCGATCAGCTCGGCCGCGCTCGTCAGGTAAAAGTTACAAAAGAAAACTCCATCATCGTTGACGGTGCAGGCAACAAAGACGAAATCGCAGCTCGTATCGGTCAGATCAAAGCTGCTATCGAAACCACCACTTCCGATTTCGACAGAGAAAAACTTCAGGAACGTCTTGCAAAACTTTCCGGCGGCGTTGCAGTAATCAAGGTTGGTGCTGCTACCGAAACCGAAATGAAAGAAAAGAAACTCCGTATCGAAGACGCTCTCGCAGCTACCAAAGCAGCTGTTGAAGAAGGTATGGTTGCAGGCGGCGGTACCGCTTACATCAACACCATGCCCCAGCTCGAAGCTCTCGTTGCTACCCTCGAAGGCGACGAAAAGACCGGTGCAAGCATCGTTCTCCGCGCTCTTGAAGCTCCCGTTAAGCAGATTGCTAAAAACGCAGGCATCGAAGGCGCTGTAATCATTGACAAAGTTAAGAATTCCGATAAGAACATCGGTTTCGACGCTTACCGCGAAGAATATGTTGACATGTTCGCTGCAGGTATCGTTGACCCCGCTAAAGTTACCCGTTCCGCTCTTGAAAACGCTGCATCCGTAGCTTCCATGGTTCTCACAACCGAAAGCATCGTTGCAGACAAGAAAGAACCCGTAGCTCCTGCTGCTCCCCCTGCTAACCCCGGCATGGGCGGTATGTATTAATTTAACAATACAATATAAAAGATCCGTCCTGTACGAAATGTACAGGACGGTTTTTTGTTGTTCAATTTCAGCTAAGAGGATCGCAAAGATAGATATCGGATGTAAAATCAGTATTATCCTTATCAAAGAGAAGTACCCAGACGGTGAGGTCACGGTCAAGCATTTCTTCGGTAACGGGAACATAATACGTATAATTACGGTCGACAGAGCGAGACGGGCATTCC
>CAJGDF010000171.1 GCA_904502105.1 uncultured Clostridia bacterium | reverse complement strand
TCAGTTTTCTTCTTTATCATAGCAGATTTTTGTTTGAATGTCAATGATTTTATGTGATAAATCGATTTATAAAGAATGTTTTTTTACTTTTACGTTTTATCTTGATTTTTTTGTGAAAGTATGATATAATCAAAAAAATAACAAATCTATGATAAAAGAGGTTATTATCTATGGATATAAATCAAAAAAACATTTCACTCTACGTTTCTTGTGACGGATGCGATGAATGCGGTAACGGTTCAATTGAAAAACCTTTTGCTACAGTTCCAGCGGCTCAGAAAGTTGTAAGAGATGCTATAAAAAACGGCGGTCTTGAATCAGATGCATATATATTTGTCAGAGGCGGTATTTATTATATTACCGAAACAATTCTTATCGGCATAGAAGACTGTGATGAAAAATATTCTGTTTATTATACCAATTACAACAATGAGTCTGTCAGATTTATCGGCGGTGTTCCCGTAAAAGGTTGGGCTGATCCCGACGGTGACGGTATATTTGAAGCAGATGTTTCCGACAATAACGATTTCTATGCTCTTTATGCTAATGGGGTATGTCTTACTGCGGCAAGAGAAAAGAATTGGATCGGAAAAAAAGTTAAAGACCCGTCTCATATTCAGGCAGTTTACGGCAGTGCATCAAGCTGGTTTGGCGATGTTCTCAAAGTCGAAAGTATTGACGGCGAAAATATCAAAACCTATATCAAAAAATGCGATTGGAGCGGTGACCTTCAGTATCTTCAGGGTGCACGCGAATACATAAGTGAGTGCGGCGAATGGGCAATCGAAGATAATAAAGTTTATTATAAACCCAACGACCCGTCCGCAATTGAATCCGCCGAAATTATTGCCGGTACCGTCGGTAATATCTTTACGGTAAAAGGACAGTACGGTAATCCCGTTAAAAATATTATTATCAGCGGCTTTAATCTTGAAATGAACGCTTTCGGCGAAAACCTTGCGGCTCATGCAAGACCTCAGAATGTAACATCCGAGTTTGATACAAATCTCGGAGCACTCGTTTATTTGTCAAATGCTGAAAAAGTCACTGTCAGAGATTGCCGTATGTCAAATGCAGGATATGTTGGCGTTGTTATGCAGGGTTATGCTCAGAATAATACTGTTTACGGAAACGATATCACTCAGACAGGTTATGCGGGAATATTCATGATAGGTGAAGATCCGGGAAGTCCCAACTACTGCAGCAGATGCAATACTATTTCGAATAATAAGATTCATGAGGTAGGTAATTTTGTCGGCCACGGTGCGGGTATCTATCTTATGAACAGCGGTGAAAATACCGTAACCCACAATGAAATCTGCAATGTTCCCCGTTACGGTATTTCCATGAAAGGTATTCGTTACGGTGTGTTTGCGGATAACGGTCTCGGAGATGTTCCTTTTGAAGACCATTGGAAATACAATCAGACAACAAAGAACTATTTTGGCTTTAACAAGATCTATAACACAGGTATTCGTTCCGGTGACGGCGGCGGTATCGAGGGCTGGGGCATGGGTCCGTACAATCATATTGATAATAATATCATTTATAATGCATATCGCGGTATCCCCACAACAGGCTGGCGCGGTCACAGCATCTTCCTTGATGATGCCTGCCATCATGTTAAAGTTACAAACAATATCGTATATGATGAAAATGCTGTTGCGGTAAATGCAAGTACATTTGTCAAGAGTATAGATAACTATGTTGTAAATAATATATTTGATGTAAGTTATGCGAAGAACGGTGCTGCGGATATTCAGCCTTTTATTTGTCCCGCAGGCGGATCTGTTTTCAAGAATAATATTGTATATTCCGGTTCCGACGGTATTCTCAACGATGACGGTTCATTGGTTGACGGAGAAAACAACGGTCGCATCATGTACGTTCTTGATGATAGTGCAAATGGCGGAAAAGTGTCTGCGTTTGATTCTCTTGATGAAATGGGTAAAAATCTTTACTTTAATGCAAAGGGTGCAACTCAGTTTAAGATCGACGGCAAACTTATCTCTCTCGAAGAATGGCAGAATTACGAGAAAAACACTCATAAATATGAGTCGGACAGTATCATCGCCGATCCTATGTTTGTTGATCCCGATAATAAAAATTATAATCTTAAAGAAAATTCACCTGCTTTTGAGCTTGGATTTAAAGCTATTGATGCTTCTACTGTAGGTCTTCTTCCCGATTTTAAATTCTAAATTATAAATTATAAAAATTTTTATAAGGAGTTTTATTATGTGCTGGTCATTGCTTGTGAAAGAAGGTCAGAAATATGAATATTCCGGGGACTTTCAACCTTTTACGGAAGAAGAATGGGGAAAATATCCGTTTGCAGACGATGAAAAATTAAAATGGTTTCGTGATGCGAAGCTCGGTCTGTTCTTTCATGTAGGCATTTCCTGCATGGGAAAAGTTGATATCGGTTGGTCAAGACATACGCATAAGCTTCCCGACCCGGGTACAGGGCATATTCCCGATGAGGTTTATGACGGCTGGGCAAATGAGATCAAAATGGAAGATTTTAATGCCGACGAATGGATCGACCTTGCTGTTGCAGGGGGATTTAAGTACGTTGTTATTATTACAAAGCACCATGACGGCTTTAATATGTGGGATACCACATATTCCGATTATAAAATAACAAACTCTCCAATGGCAAGAGATTACCTCGGAGAACTTATAGATGCTTGTCACAGAAAAAATATGCCCGTAGGTCTTTATTATTCTCAGCGTGACTGGACTCATCCCGATTATGAGCCTATTGATGTTAACGATGCTGTTCAGATTCCCAATACGCTTTCTTATACGACTAAAGACGGAAAACCTTCTTATGCAGGAAAAAATCATCATAAATATATTTCATATATGCATAATTCCGTGCTTGAGCTTATGGAAAAATACGGCAAGATAGATATTCTTTGGTGGGATAGCTGGTGGTGCGGCGATATGTATCTTGAGCGTATGTGGGATTCGTGGACGATCGAAGAAAAGGTAAGAGAAAAGCAACCGAATATCATTATTAACAACAGAGCATCTTTGCCCGGAGATTTTGATACTCCCGAATGCCGTATCGGCTTTGTCCAAAGAAACCGTCCGTGGGAAACATGTATGCCTTTAGGTGAAGCATGGGCTTGGACAGGAAATGGTGTAAAACCGTTTGCGGAAATAATGGATCAGTTTATTCATACTCTTTGCGGAGACGGAAACTATCTTTCAAGCATCGGTTGTATGCCAAACGGTAAAATTGCTCCCGAGGAAACAGAAATTATGTTGAAACTCGGCGAATGGCTTAAAAAATACGGTGAGGCTGTATATGGAACACGAAGCGGTCCATGGAACCCCGGTGTTTTCGGAGGCAGTGTTTATAAAGATGATACTGTTTATATTCACATCGTAAAAAGGCCTGAAAACGGAATATTGAAGTTTCCTCTCGCAGATTATAAAATTGAATCCGTTGAGTATATGACCGAATCCCATGTATCTCATAAGATTGAAAATGATTGTTTGATCATAGATATCAGAGAAGATGAATTTATTGATATTATTTTAAAGGTTAAAATGGCTCAAACTGTAACAGTCAATACAGAAGGTATTGATGTTTGTGAATAGAGAGGTGTCAATGTATGAGAAAGTATCTTTGGTATAAAAATTGGACAGAAAAATACATAGAAGGCCTTCCTGTCGGTAACGGCAGATTAGCTGCAATGATGCTCGGACGTCCGGAAAAGCTTCGCGTTGCTCTTAACCATGAATGGCTGTGGAGAGGTGAGAACCGATACCGTGAATGCCAGAATGTACATGAATATCTTCCCGAAATAAGAAAAGCTCTTTTGGATGAAGACTTTTTAAAGGCAACTGTCCTTTGTGCTGAACATATTGCATCTCCCGGTGGGGATAATACTGCTGCGAACAGAGTTGCTCCTTATCAGCCTGTCGGTGATATCTGGGTATCTGTGGATTACGATGGCATAGAAAATTATAAACGCAGTCTCGATCTTGAAACCGGTCTTGCTCAAACGCAGTTTTCCACATCCCAAGGTGAAATATGTCAAAAACTTTTTGTCAGCTGCAGCGACGACTGTGTTGTTCTTGATATTAACGCTGATTTTAATGCCAATATTGATATTTGTCTTTCCCGTATAGTTGATCCTGTTTGTACTGTCCGATATGAGCATGGAAATGACGGCATTATATTAAAAGGTACTTTTGACGACGGCGTTTCCTTTGAAGCCTCTTCCAAAATCATTACAGACGGCACTTGGTCATCAGAAGAAAATACAATTTGCGTTA
>CAJGDF010000170.1 GCA_904502105.1 uncultured Clostridia bacterium | reverse complement strand
TTATGCTTGTGCTTGGAAAATAATACGTGTGAATGTGAAATTTTTGTGTTTCGTTGAGACTACTTGAAAAATGTAAAAAAAAGTATTATAATAAAGAAAACACACTAATGGAGGCATTTTTATGAATATAACAAGACTCGAACCCGTATATAAAGATTATATCTGGGGCGGTAATAAACTTAATGAATTTTACGGTAAAAACAGCGGTCTTTCCGTGACTGCAGAAAGTTGGGAGCTTTCATGTCATAAGGATGGCATGTGCAAAATCGTTGACGGTGAATATGCAGGAAGAACCCTTCTTGATGCTCTTACCGATTCTCCCGATGCTCTTGGCGAAAAAGCAGCTCGCTTCGAATTTTTTCCGATACTTATTAAATTTATCGATGCTTTAAGCGATCTTTCCGTTCAGGTACATCCTTCCGATGAATATGCTCTTAAAAATGAAGGACAGTACGGTAAAACAGAAATGTGGTATGTCGTTGAGGCTGAAGATGATGCAAAACTTGTTTACGGTCTTAATAAAGAAGTTTCAAGAGAAGAGTTTGCGGAGCTTGCAAAGGGTCCCGAACTTATGAATGTTCTTAATTTTGTTCCTGTAAAAAAAGGAGATGTTTTCTTTATCCAGTCAGGTGTTATCCATGCAATAGGTAAAGGGCTTCTTATTTGCGAGATCCAGCAGAACAGTAATCTTACATATCGTGTTTATGACTATGACAGAACCGACGCACAGGGAAATAAACGTCCTCTTCACGTTGAAAAAGCAATTGCTGTTTCCAAACTTTCAACTGAACCCCTTAAAACAAACGGTGAACCTGTTTTCAGCAACGAAAATGTTTCTGTTGAAAATCTTGCTACCTGTGAATATTTTGTTGTTGATAAAATAACACTTAACGGTGATTACTCTATTACACCCGACGGAAGCTTTATATCTCTTACTGTTGTTGACGGTTCAGGTAAGATAGGTGATCTTGATGTAGTTAAGGGCACCACAGTTTTTATTCCCGCAAATGCAGGTGAAGTTTCTGTTTCAGGTAATATGACAGCGCTTTCCTCTTATGTTAAATAATTCTGTTTAAGGTAATAAAATAAATGATAAATACTAAAAAAAAGAAAAGCAAGCTTTCCAAACGTTATTTTTGGTTTGTTTTTCCTGTTGCTGTTCTTTTTTGCGAATTTGTTCTTAAAATTAAAATATTTGGTCTTTCTTTTGATGAAAGTTTTTTATTAACGCTTTTGTTTTCACTTTCGGCCGGTATTTTTATGACCGCTGTTTTCACGCTGTTTAAAACAAAAGTTGCCAATGTTATATCTATAGTTTCGTTGTCTTTGTTGTTCGTGATATACGGGTCTCATCTTGTATATAATGAGATCTTTAAGAAATTTTATACTCTTTTCTCATTACAAGGGGCAGGGGAGGCTATAAAAGGCTTTACCGGATCTATGTGGAAAGGTATAGGTGTTTCGATTCCATATATCTTATTGCTTCTTGTTCCGTTAGCGGCTTATATTCTTTTCAGAAAAAGATTGCTTAAACCGAGAAAAACAAAACCAAAAATGACATTGACTCTTTTAGGCTCTTCTTTGGGTTTGTTTCTTGTTGCCGTTATAATTGCTAATTTTGCAACTTCCGGTACACCGAGTGTAAAAGATCTTTATTTTCATTCATTTACAATTGAACCTTCAATGCGTAACTTCGGTGTTTTAACATCTGTCCGTCTTGATTTTCAGCATATGATTTTACCGTATTCTGAAAGTCTCGATGAATCTGATATCGTTGATATTCCTGATTTACCTGTTGTTCCTCCGATCGTTGAGAATGTTCCCGATGATGAGCCCGTTGTTGAAGAACCTGTTACAGAAGAGATATTTGTTCCTGTAGATAATGTGATGTCTATAGATTTCGAATCATTGATAAACAATGAAACAGACAGTGAACTGTCTGCGATGAATAAATATTTTTCAAGTTTAACACCTACCAAAACAAATGAATATACTGGTATATTTGAAGGTAAAAATCTTGTTTTTATGACATGCGAGGCTTTATGTAAATACGCAGTCAGACCCGATACGACACCGACTCTTTATAAAATGATGACAGAAGGCTTTTATTTTACTAATTTTTATAATCCGAGTTGGCCTGTTTCAACATCTGACGGTGAATATGTTGCATGTACAGGACTTATTCCAAAATCAGGTGTATGGAGCTTTTACCGTTCGGGTGAAAATAAAAATCTTATGCCTTTCTGTATGGGCAATGCTCTGAATTCTCTTGGATACAGAACTCTTGCATATCATAATAATGATTATACTTATTATAATCGAGATATTTCTCATCCTAATATGGGTTATATCTATAAAGGCGAAGGTAACGGTCTTAATGTAACGCCCAGATGGCCTCAAAGTGACCTTGAAATGATTCAGCTGTCATTTGGTGAGTATATGTATAATGAACCGTTCCATGCTTATTACATGACTGTAAGCGGTCATATGGAATATACATGGATAGATAATTCAATGTCTTCAAAGCATAAGGAAGAGGTTATTGATCTTCCGTATTCTATGCCTGTACAGGCTTATCTTGCATGTAATATGGAACTTGACCAGGCTTGTGAATTCTTGCTTCAAAAGCTTAATGAGCTTAGTATCGCCGAAGACACGGTAATCGTTTTAAGTCCCGATCATATTCCATATGGCTTAACATATGAAGAATACAGTGAACTTGCAGGAAAAGAAGTAAGTCCTGATTTGGGTCCTGAATACTTTGAGAGTGTTTGTATTATATACTGCCAAGGTATGGAACCCATTGTCGTTGATAAAATAACATGCAGTATGGATATTATTCCGACACTCTGTAATCTTTTTGGAATTGAGTACGATTCACGTCTTCTTATGGGGTACGATATGCTTTCAACAGCATCATCTCTTGTTATATTTGATAACTACAGTTGGCTTTCCGATGCAGGTTATTATAATGCCAAAACAAGAAAATTTACTCCTAACGAAGGAATTGAAGTTGATAATTCATATGTTTCAACTATGAATAAGGTCGTTTCTAACAAGTTTAAGTATTCAGCGAAAATACTTGAGCGCGATTATTACGGTTATTTGCAGAAGCAATTGTTGATTTGGCCCAATTTGATCAAGTAAACAAATTTAGTTCAATAAAAGTTTACTGATAGTTTACAAAAAGGGTATTGCAAAATCGTTTGATCTGTGTTATAATATTCAAGCTGATTGAGAGAGTCATGACCTCTTAACCAGCTTGAATATATGTGTATGCGCTTTTAGCTCAGCTGGATAGAGCAACTGCCTTCTAAGCCGTAGGTCGGGGGTTCGAGTCCCTCAAAGCGCGCCAATGAGATCCACCTTCGATTGAAGGTGGATTTTGTTATATACAGGAGTTTTTTTATGATACATGTTTCAAAAATCAAAAAGAGATATGATGTTATAGTCTGCGGATGTGGAAGTGCAGGCTTTTGTGCTGCTGTTGCAGCTGCGCGTAACGGTGCGAGAACGGCTGTAATCGAAAAATATCCGACCCCTGGCGGAATATTAACTGTTCTCGGAAATAATTCAATCGATCAATTTAATAATCCGTTCAGGAAAACAAACAAAATGGTTATAGGTGGTATCGGATGGGAATATGTTCTAAAATTATATCGTAACGGTTTCGCGAAAATTCCCGATATGAATGCTGCTTATGTTGAGCATTCTCAGTATGGAGTAAAAGTTAACCCTGTTGCTGCTGCAAAAGTCATGGATGATATGCTGATCGAAGCAGGAGTTGATCTCTATTACGGACAACCGATTGTTGATGTTGAAACAGAAAACAGATTGATTAAAAGCATTTTGATTTCAACAAAAGACGGAATCAAATCTATTGAAGGCTCTGTTTTTATTGATTGTTCAGGAGATGCTGACATAGCTCATTTTGCCGGAGCAACAACTTTTGACGGAGATGAAAACGGAAATTTTCAACCCGGTACAGTCAGATATTATCCTGCGGTATCTTGTGATTCATCCGATAAGGTTTTGAATTACGGGGATAACCGTAATCATATAAAAATGAACAGTGTAAACAGTGATTTGCTTACATTGTCCGAAATCGAATCAAGGCGCCTTTTATATAACGAAATGCTGAACGGAAAACTTATAATGGGTTCTGCACCGGGTGTAGCTCCCAGAGAGGGTCGTAGAATAAAGGGTTTATCAATAATGAATGTTGAAGATTATTTTTCAGGTAAACAATATGATGATTCTGTTTGTTATACATTTTGGTTTGTTGATATTCACAGGGAAGGTATGGCTTCTGAAATTCATTATATAAAACATGAACATACACC
>CAJGDF010000169.1 GCA_904502105.1 uncultured Clostridia bacterium | reverse complement strand
GCCGCAGCATCGGCAATAGAGTGATTGACATGGATAAACTCAACGTCAAGAGTATCGAGTTCAACAGTCTGCCCCGCCTGAACTTCAACAAGATCTGCTTCCTTGTCAAGTCTGAATTCACGAAGCTTGTTCTGAATGATGCCGAGAGTGAGTCTCGTTCCGTAGATGGGAACATTCACATCACGGAGAAGATACGGAATCGCACCGATATGGTCCTCGTGTCCGTGTGTTATAAATATTGCACGGAAACGGTCTTTGTTTTTAACGATATATTGCATATCGGGAATTACATAGTCAACACCGGGCATTTCCTCATCGGGGAAAGCAAGACCGCAGTCAACGGCAATTATATCTTTTCCGCATTCGATAAGGGTAAGGTTTTTACCTATCTCGTTAAGACCGCCGAGCGGTATTATTCTGACTTTATCTATTTTTTTCAAATAAGTACCTCCTAAAACAATAAAAAAAGAAAAATATGTACGTGTTCTTGATTTTTTTACAATGAAAATATACCGCAATCCTTCTTCCGGAAACAAACCGTCCTTCATTGTTACCGGAAGAGATCCCTGCGGAAAAATATTTTTCGGTTACATCAAAAATTAAAACATATTCCGTTCCGAAATCAATCGGAAAAGTATACTGTATTCCGTGAATTTCGGATATATGTTTTTGTTATTATCAATTATAACATAAACAACGTATTTTTGTCAACGGCTTTTCAGCTTCTTCACGTAAAAATCACAAATCTCTGCCGCAGTTTCAGCATCGGCGGCCTCCGCAAATATACGGAGAGTTTCGGTGTTTTTATGCGGAACGACAAGCACAGAACCGAGTCTGCCGCGAATACGGATACCCTCCGAAAACTCACAGTCTTTCTCTGAAGAAAGCGTATGCATCACAGCCGCCCTGCCGCACGAAACAGGTATATCCCGTTTTCTGGATGCAAATTTCGGCAGCATTGAAACGATATCGGCAAAAGTACATCCGTTATCGGACATATAACGAAGTATTGAAGCGGCTGTAAGACACGGATCGCAGAGAGCATAAAGCAGGCTTCTGTTTTCGCTGTCAAGAGCAGCTCTTACGACCTCAAATCCGTATTTTGCACCCATACCGTCAATACAAAGCGGATATTTGAACGGAACACAGACACTGCCCGATATTTTACCGAGACAAAACGCAGAAACGCACCTGACCGTATCCTCGGAGTATGCCTCACGGGCAATATTCTGAAACACGATACCGTCGCCGTGGATATATAAAAACTCTGACGGCTCTTCCGTTTTCTTTACAGCATCGGAAAAATATTTTATACCGGAAACAGCACAGGATGTTTTCACACCGCGAAGAAGCTCTGTTATTTTTTTAACATAAACCTCCTCATGTCCGCTTATCTTTCGGAATTGACCTTTTTGATGTTCTTTGATATTTACAGGAGAAAACAGTCCCCGGGATATTTTACGTTCAATTTCACGGCGGACATACAATCCATCGGATTCAAGAAAAGCAACAGAAATGTTTTCGCCGTCAGAACGGATATAAACACCGCCGCCAAACCCGAAATGACGAACAGTAAATCTGAAGATATTAAGATCGCATTCGCCGCAATCATAAACATCTGCCCCTCCGTATACAGCGCCCGATGCGACAGCAAGAGCATGGGATAAAAGATCCGTTTTATCGGAAGAAAAAGCTACGGCAACACTTTTTTTCATCACCGACGATGCCGCAGCACCCGCAGAAAAAAGATCGGAAAGCACGGCAGATGTGTTTTTACAAACAAAGCATTCATCCTCGCATTTCCAATTATCGCCCCGCCGTTCCGAGCCTATAAACGAATTTTCGGGGATATCGGTCTCATTTTCCACAAACGCCCCCGCACCGATAACAGAGTGAGAACCGACCGTGCATCTGTTTCCGACAACGCTCATCTCCCCTACCGACACGCCCTGTCCGACAGATGTTCCCTCGCATAAAATACACCCCCGAACAGAAGAATCACTTCCGATCTCAACATCCGAAAGAAGGATCGCACCTTCAACAGACGTACCGACGATACGGCATCCGTCCCCGATCACAGAATCCGGCCCTATCACAGCATTTTCAAGAACAACATTCTCCCCGATATAAGAAGGCTCTCTCACAGTACAATTTTCAGGGATAAAAACATTCTTATGCATCATCGCATCAAGAACACCGCGGACACGGACTTTTCCCGAAAGAATATCTTTTGAACATCTCATATAAGCCGATATATTTCCGACATCACACCAGTACCCCTGAGCATTATAGGCATATATTTTTTCACCGGCTTTCATAACGGTGGGGAAAATATCCTTTGAAAAATCGCATGCTCCATCCGGGAAATAATCGAAAATTTCGCTTGAAAGAACATATATCCCCGTATTTACGGTATCGGAATAAACATTTGACCAGGAAGGTTTTTCAACAAAATCAACGATCGAGCCATCCGATGACGTCACGGCAACACCGTATTCGAGAGGATCGTCAACACGGGTCAGCAAAACAGTCGCCTTGCCGCCTTTTTCCCTGTGATAAGCTATCGCGCGCTTCAAATTAAAATCACAGATACAATCACCGCTGATAACGAGAAAATCATCCTCATCATAAAGAAAAGAACGGCAGTTTGCAACAGACCCCGCTGTGCCGAGAGGCTCCTGTTCCGTAAAAAAAGAAATATTCATATCTTTTACGGAAGAAAGCTCTTCTTTTATCTTTTCACCGAGATACATCAGCGTTACACAAACATCCGTAATACCGTTTGATTTAAGAAGATCGAGAATATAAAGAATACAACTTTTACCGACGAGCGGAACAAGCGGCTTCGGGCGGTCATAAGTCAGAGGACGAAGACGTGTACCCATACCGCCTGCCATAATAACGGCTTTCAATGGAAAATTCTCCTAACACAAGTATTTTAGGCTATTATTTCCGTTATTTAAACATTTATTCGGGAAAAACTATTTACGTAAAAACAATAAAGGAGATTTTTATGGACACACGCATCTACGACATAAAAGCACGGCAGATTCTCGACTCACGCGGGAACCCGACCGTTGAAACGACAGTTATTCTCAAAAACGGAGCGGCGGGAACAGCATCCGTACCGTCGGGAGCATCAACAGGTTCATTCGAGGCATATGAACTGAGAGACGGCGGCAAAGAATTCAACGGCAAAGGAGTTATGACCGCAGTAAAAAACGTTGAAGGTCAGATATTAAAAGCGCTAAAGGGTGTATGCGCTGACAAACAGAGGACGGTTGACAGAATAATGAACGAGCTTGACGGAACGGGAAATAAATCCTCGCTCGGAGCAAATGCGATACTTTCCGTTTCTCTCGCCTGCGCAAAAGCTGCGGCTTATTCGTACAGAATGCCGCTTTTCAGATATATTGGAGGTGTTTCGGCTCACGTAATGCCAAAACCGATGATGAACATTTTAAACGGCGGGAAGCACGCCCCAAACAAGCTTGATATTCAGGAATTTATGATCGTTCCCGTATCTGCAGGTTCATTTGAAGAATCCGTACAAACGGGTGCCGAGGTTTACGCTTCACTCGGTAAGATCTTAAAGCAAAACGGCTACGACACCGCTATCGGGGACGAGGGCGGATTTGCACCGCAGGCAGACAGCGCGGAGGAAGCTCTTGAGCTTATATGCGAAGCAATAAAAAACGCAGGCTACAGACCGAGAACCGATATCTGTATAGCACTCGATGCGGCGGCAGGCGAATGGTTCAACGGCACCGAATACAAACTGCCGAAAGCAAACCTTAAAATGACAAGAATACAGCTTCTTGAATATTATATGAAGCTCGTTTCCGATTATCCGATAATTTCAATAGAAGACCCGTTCGGAGAAGATGATTATATCGGTTTTTCGGAAATAACAAAGAGGCTGAAGAATATTCAGACAGTGGGCGACGATCTTTTCGTCACAAACCCCAAAAGAATTAAAAAAGGCATAGATTGCGGATGTGCAACCGCCGTTTTAATAAAGCCCAACCAGATAGGAACACTGTCCGAAACGATAGATGCCGTTATAACAGCCAAGTCGGGCGGGCTTAAAACGATCCTTTCACACCGAAGCGGCGACACGGAAGACACCGCCGTCTGCGATATCGCAGTCGGACTAAATTCAAGCCAAATAAAAATAGGCGCGCCTGCCCGCGGCGAAAGAACGTGTAAATATAACAGACTTATAAGAATTGAGCAGATGTTAAAATAACAAAAAAAGAATTCAGGACTTTTTTCCTGAATTCTTTCTTCATCTATTCAATTAATTTCTGATAGCCTTTTCAGCCGCATAATCGAGGTAATATTTGATACCTTC
>CAJGDF010000168.1 GCA_904502105.1 uncultured Clostridia bacterium | reverse complement strand
TCAAGGGTAGGGGTACTGCCTTTTTTAGTGTTTGTTTTTTTTACATCTGCGCTTTTTCCGTTAGTTGCGCCCGAAATTCCGAGCTTGTCGAGAATATCCGATACAATATCGCCTACGTTTGCTTCAAGCACGATTATCTCTGCGGCTTTGCTGTCTTTTTCTTTTAAAAGAGAAAGCAGGATATGTTCTGTTCCAACCATATTATAGCCGAGATCTCTTGCTTCGTAAAGTGAATTGCCGATCACTTTCTTCAGACGAGGGGTCATATCACTGCCCGTAACAAAAGACGGGGCTCCCGTGCCGATCATTTCCGCTATCTTTTCAATTACAAATTCAGGGGTTATACCGTTATCTTCGAGCACTGCCGCCGAAATAGAGTCTTCGGCTTTTGCAAGGCCGTAAAGTAAATGTTCTGTTCCAACATATCCGTGACCGAGCTGTCTTGCCGCCTCAACGGATAAATTTAACGCTTCTGTTGCCTTATCGGTAAAATTTTTCATGGTTCTTCATTTTTCCTTTCCATTCAGAATATATTCCGAATTTTTTTGCTGTATGTCTGTGGTTTTATCAAAGTGTGGTTCTGATTTTTTCTGCTCTTACGGTGTCTCTGTTCTTGCCGTCAGCGGAAAGCTCTGTACTGCAGGGCTGTATCTCATAGCTGAGAGTGTCGATTGTTGAAAGATCGATGTCTATCTTTCCTGCTTCGACGCCGAAACGTACATCCGAAAGAAGCTTTATTGCTTCGGACGAAGAGATGCTTCTTGCATATTTGAGGATACCCAATGCTCTGAATACGCGGTCTTCTGTCTTTTCGCCTTCAAAAAGCTTTGCCGCAAGAGTCTTTTCGGCTTCCGTTATCTTGCTGAGAACAGTTTCTATTCTTTCGATTATCTCTTCTTCACTGATGCCGAGCGAGATCTGATTTGATATCTGATAGATCGAACCGCCCGAACGTGAACCTTCGCCGTAAAGTCCTCGTACTGTAAGCCCGTACTGTGAAAGCATAGACGGAACCTTTCCTATCGTTCCCGCTTCGGTAAGTGCCGGCAGATGTACCATAACGGATGCTCTCATCGCAGTGCCGAGGTTTGACGGGCAGTGAGTGAGATATCCGAGATCGTTTGAATATGCAAAGGTCAATGCCTCGTTAAGCTTTTCGTCAAGCTCTTTTGCTTTTTCAAACGCTTCTTTTAAACAGTAGCCCGGCATTATCACCTGAATTCTCAAATGGTCTTCTTCATTTATCATAATGCTTGTAATACCGTCTCTGCCGAGAAGCACACCGCAGTTTTCTCGGTTTTCGGCAAACTCGGGGCTGATAAGATGTTTTTCAACAAGCTCTCCCGCACGTATATCGGAAAGTGCGCTCATATCTATAAAGTCAAATTCGCCGAGAGTTTTCGCTGTGTCCTTAATTTTGAGCAAAAGCTCTCTTTTTTCTTCGGGCTTCATCGCGCTTAAAAATTTAACACCCGAGATGTTTCTTGCAAAACGTATTCTTGTGGATATAGCGTTTTTCATCTTACTTTACCTCCTTTGACTTTATCTCATCGCGCAGTCTTGCCGCTTCTTCAAAATTCTCTTCTTTTATCGCTTTTGCCATAAGCTCACGGAGCATTTCAATTTCAGCCTTTGGATCATTCTTTTTAACATCTGTTTCTCTCGGCTTGTGTGCGGATGTTCCGTGCATTTTTCTTAATGTCGGCGCAAGCTCTCTCTTGAATGTTTCGTAGCATTTTTCACAGCCCACGCGGCCTGTTTTTGTTATAACACGGAATGTCGTTCCGCATTCACATTTCTTTTCGGTGTTGAGCTGATTCGATTTTACAAAGTCGGGAACGAAAAATTCAAGTCCGCCGAAATCGCCGAAGCTTCCCGATGATTTAAACATTCCGCCCGAAACACCAAGCTTCTTTGCGCATTCCTCGCAAAGAAATATTTCGGTAGTTTCACCGTTCACGGTTCTTTTGAAATATGTTGTCGCTTTATTTTTTTTACAGTTATCACATAACATGATTTCAGTTCTCCTTTATTATATGTCTGTTTTCGCAATAATAATCAGTCTGCCATAAGCATTGATTTTGTTATTGCGGCTCTTACGTAGTCCCTTATTTCTATCGGAACTGCCGAAAGAGTGTTGTCTGTTACAGCCGCACGTATAAGTTTATGCGTTTTTTCTCCGATATATCCGTATGAGGCAAGATTTTGTAGAAATAAAAATGCATCAAACTGTGTCAGAGAATCTCCGATACTGTTTACTACGTGCATCAGCTGTCGGTGTCGGTCATCTGCAAACGTAACTCTCGTTATCTTTATGCATCCGCCGCCCCCTCGTCTGCTTTCTATCCGAAAACCCTGTTCGGGGGTAAATCTTGATGATATAACGTAATTTATCTGGCTCGGAACAACGCCGAATTGCTGAGCAAGCTCGTTTCGCTTCAGCTCGATATCTCCGTTAGCCTCGTCAAGCATCTTCAATATAAATGCTCCTATAAGATCACTCGTCTTCATTTCGTCACCGTTCCTTTCTTTATAATCTAATTTGACTTTGACTATCTTTGACCTTTATTGATGTTATTATAAACCATCTTTGTGGCAGAATTATGACAAAAAGTACCTTTCAATATGTAAAATTTTTTAGCGTAAAGTTTTATGAGGTTATTTTCAAAAGCTATTGACTTTCGTTTGTAAATTTGTTATCATAATAAAATAAACAACCTCTATGTCACGCATGGTTTAAGGAGAAAATTATTATGCAGCAAAACAGATCGAAATTTGAATCCGACCTTTCCGATAAATTTTTAGCCCCCGAGCTTTCCTTTAAAACAGATCTTCGTTGGTGGATGGCTTCCGGTATGCATACGAACGAAACGATAAAAGAAGAGCTTCTTGCGATGTATAACGCAGGGTTCAGTGGCGTTGAGCTTTGTCAGCTTACAGACAGTACGATCGACGAGTCGATCTACGGTTACGGCGGCGCTCAGTGGGAAAACGACGTTAAGCTTATTCTTAACACAGCGCTTGATCTCGGTATGTCCGTATCTTTAACATCCGGCGCAGGCTGGAGCACGGCAAACGTCCCCGGTCTTGATCCCGATTCTCAGCAGGCAAACCAATGTATCGTTCTTCTCAAGGAAGAGCTTTCCGCAGGTCAGACAAGGAACGGTTCGATTCCTACAGATAAAAGACTTCGTGAAAAATCCACCTTTATCGGTGCGATTGCAATGCGTAAGGTTTCCGAAAATGTCTATTCTCCCGACGGATATGTCGTTCTGACTTCCCTTGTCGAAGATAAAGCATTGTCATGGACAGCTCCCTGCGATGCCGATTATACTGTTATGTATTATTTTTCCCAGAGCACTGCTCAGGCGGCATCTCCCGCAGTCGAAAAATCGTATACCATAAACTATTTCGACCGCCGCGGCGTTGAAGCATTGAAAGTTTATCTTGAAAACAACGTTCTCAACGACGAGGCTCTCAATGAGAAGATCAAAAACGGCGATGTTCAGTATTTTATGGACTCCCTCGAATATTCTTCCGGCGCAGGCATTACGAGCTGGACAGAGAACTTTGCCGAAGAATTCCGTAACCGTAAGGGCTACGATATTCTTCCTTATATGTTCCTTGCCGAAAATGCGCCTAACTCAAATATCTGGATCTGGAACGACAACGCCGATCTCATAGGCTCCAATGTCCTTACCGATATTGATATGACAAAGCGTATTCTCAACGATATATTTGACGTTCAGACGAAGCTTTATATGGACGAATTTATTGCTCCGTTCAGAAGCTGGCTCAACTCTCGCGGAATTACGCTCCGTGTTCAGATATCCTACGGCAAAAATCTTGAAATATCTGAGCCTATTGCCGCTGTTGACCGTCCCGAGGCGGAAAACCGCAATCAGAAAAATCAGCCCGATATGTACAGACTCTGGACAGGCGGCGCTCATATCCAGAATAAGGTTCTTTCATCTGAAACAGGCGGTCTTGATAATTCAAACTACAATTATACATATCAGCGTCACCTTCATGAGGCTTACCGTCTGTATTCCGTCGGATTTTCCCGTATAGTCTGGCATATCTGGTCGGCAATCTACGGTCCCACACCTGTCTGGCCGGGTTATGAGGGCGGAAACTGGATGGACGGCTTCTATAAATTCGGCACACGTGAACCGTCATATTCCGACTATCCGATGTTTAACGACCACCTCGGCAGAATTCAGAAGCTTTTACGAATGGGTAAAGCAGGCGTTGACATCGGTATGATAAATATCAAATACGGTCAGCATCTCGTTCACGGTGACAGAAAAGACTGGCTTCTCGACCACGAACCCATGTTCTTCCCTTCGCTCGCCCTTCAGGATAACGGCTATTCTTACGATTATCTCAGCCCGTCATT
>CAJGDF010000167.1 GCA_904502105.1 uncultured Clostridia bacterium | reverse complement strand
CATCTGGTCACCGGTGTAAGCGTGAACGGTGGTCATGATACCGCTCTGGATAGGAGCGTAATCGTTAAGAGCCTTAGCCATGGGAGCGAGGCAGTTGGTGGTGCAGGAAGCAGCAGAGATGATCTGGTCTTCAGCAGTGAGGGTGTTTTCGTTTACGCTGTAAACGATGGTCTTAAGATCGTTGCCTGCGGGAGCAGAGATAACAACTTTCTTAGCGCCAGCCTGAATGTGAGCCATGGATTTTTCTTTGGAAGTGTAGAAACCGGTACATTCGAGAACAACGTCAACACCGAGTTCGCCCCAAGGACAATCTGCAGCGTTCTTTTCTGCGTAGATCTTGAGAACTTTACCGTCAACAGTGATGGTGCCTGCTTCATCGTTAGCTTCTACGGTGTGACCGTCGTAACGACCCTGAGCGGTATCATATTTGAGAAGGTGTGCGAGCATTGAGGGGTTGGTGAGGTCGTTGATAGCAACAACTTCGTAACCTTCAGCGTCAAACATCTGACGGAATGCGAGACGGCCGATACGACCGAAACCGTTAATTGCAACTTTGATGGACATTGGTGTAATCCTCCGTAATTATATAATTATAAAATTTTATGCCATAATTATTGTATACGAAAAATATGTCATAATCAAGGATTTTAGTTAAATTTATAGAAAAATTACCATAGAACATAAATAACATACATGCTTGTTTTTTGTTTATATTTAACAAAAAACAGGGCGTTTCAGCCAGGCTAACGTAAAAAATACTTTTAAACGCAGGTTTTGTGGCTTTCATCACTAAACAATAACGATTTTGCTTAATAAGCCTGCTCCAATTTCAAAGAAAGTAAGCTTTCGTAAATGAAAGCTATGGTTTATTAAATTATGATAAATTACGGCTCAAAATATGAAATGTACGATAATGTTTCATTCCCGGTTATAATAGTAAATGAAGGTCTTTCGGTAGAATACAGTAATCCTGTTGCCGAAAGCACATTTGCATCCCTGTGCAGGAGTAATTCTCTTGTATCCCTTCTTTCAAACGAAGTTCATTCTGTCAGGTCTCAGCTTCAAAAGGGGGAGATTGTTAAGATACGCGGCAATTTCGGCGGTTATGTTTTTCTTACGTTGATTCCTTTTTTATTGGATGGGCAGCAAAAGGCGTTTGTTCTGGCTGAACATTCGTTCAGTATTTACAGATCAACAGACGGATTCCGTGATGAAAAAAGTATCGTTGAAACGTTTGTCTCGGAATACGATTCCCTTATCCGCAAAGTTAACAATTCGATAGACCAGATGAAACAATCATTGTCTTGTTCTTCCGAAAAAAGCATTCTGCCGCATATTTACAGTCTCTCCAAAAATGTTTCTCACGTCGATTCAATGATGGAAAATCTCAAATCTGTTATGAGACTTCAATCTCTGTTTGCCGAAAACAATGTTGAAAGAATTGATCTTATCCGCTTTCTTTTCGATATGGACAGAATTCACGGTGTTTTTGATATGAGCGGTATTAACTATGAAGAGATAGATGTTTTGTATAATAAAACCGAGCTTAATTCCGTTTTTTCCGATACCGTCGCTTTCCTTCTTGAGGACAGCAACGGCTCCACGCCGATAAATGTTTCAATAAAGCTTACAAAATCCCACGCATTGCTTTACTTTTCTATTCCGGCACAGAAACGGTACTTTGCCGTTGATAAGGTTTTCGATCTTCAGAATAAAAGCAGAAAAACCTCTCTTTTCTTCGTCAGAAAGATCGTTGAACGCCGTGGAGGCAACGTCCTTTTCAGAAAAAATAAAGCCCACTATGAGGTCCTTATTTCCGTAAGGCTCCTCCTTCCTCAGTCGTATTCAAGTTATCTTGCAAACGACGACTTATCTTTATAATTATTTAGGAACATTTGCGTTTGCTCTTCGTCTAAACATTATATATTTCTTCGGCGGCTTTTTATTTGGACATATCTCATATAATTCATCTATCTGATCGCAGATAGTCATATATTTTTCATGTGTTTTGGGAACGGTCTTCCCTTTTGTGTAATTTTGAATTGTTCTCGGCGTTACTCCTGTTTTTGCTGAGATCATTCCGAGCGTAACATCCTTTTCGTTTATAAGCCGCTGCAGTTTTTGTTGTAATGTCATTATTTCCCTTCTTTAAATTCACAATATGTGATTGTTGTTTATATATTATCACATAAAACAAATAAAGTCAATAGTCGAACAGAAGAAACTTTTAGAAAATTTATGTGAAATAACTCAAGAAAGAGTGATGTTTAATGGAATTTTTTAAGAAATATAAAAAATCAGGGATCAATATCTTCGGAAATTTCGAAAATCACGAGTATTTTTGTACTCCCAAAGGGGCAGTTATTATCGGGTTTGAGGGGATAGACGGTATTCATTACTGCTTTATCCGCGGATTTGAAGATATTGTTTTTGCGGTAAGCCCTTCGAATACACCGGGCGATTACGTTCACCCCGTAGCGAGAAATTTCTCCGATTTCCTCGGTCTTATTAAGGCTTGTAATGGAACAGCCGCTATTGAACAGGCTCATCAGTGGAGCAAAAGTGCTTTTGATGATTTTGTGAATAATTCGGAACCCGATACAGAAAAGCTTGAACTGTTGAAAAAAATAGCCGAAAAATTGCCGTTTGAAGATATTTCAGACCCGTATTCTTACATAAATCAGATTCAATCGTCTTTTGATTACAGCAAAATTAAATTCAATTCAGATTATTACGAATTATTGCCTGATGATCTTTTGCCTGAGCCTTATGAATGGAAGGTTTATTTTGACGAAGGCTTCTGGAAGCACCGTTCAAAAAGCAGGGCAGGGGAAGAGATCAGGATCAACAAAAAATTTGAATGGGATAATGAGGTCTGGCATATACCGTCTGTTTACAAATGCTCCAAGGGGCTTGTTATTGATTTCTGTATTGAGATCCTGCCCGAAAAAGTTAAAGCATTTATGGAAAAATGGCTTTTTGTTCTGCAATACGGTAATAACCTCGACAGAGCAACCCGAGATCTTATTGATTCCGAAAATCCGCTCGAACTTCATTTCATTGCAAAATTTATTCTTAACGGCAGCGAAATCCGAAATCAAAGCGGATGTTCAATAAATTGGCTGCCTGATAACTGCCGTCCTGCGGATGTTGAAAACACAAAAGAATCAAAACGTATAATAGATCATTACGGGCTTGATGATACCCGCGCATGGGTGTTTTACCGAATGTCTGTCAACTATAATACAACAAAAAAACCGCAGTTGAATTCTCTTGATATCCGTCTTCAGCAGCATCTCCGCTCTTTTTACAGCGAACGTTTTTCTGCTCCCGCAGTGGGCAGCTCTGTTGAAATAAAGCATCCGTTAAGAAATGAAAAATATATTCTGACCGTTATGGATATTGAAAAACAAAAGGTTGAAAAAATGCCTATGGATGACGCATGGGAACTGCCGACAAAATATACTGCGATGAGCTATACATTATCTCCCAATCTTATAAAAGCGGGATTTTCGGTAGTGGACTGTCTTGACAGTGACCAGCCGCGTCTGAAGCAGGTGTCCCGTGAAAAACAAGCATTTTTACCGAATGCTCATAGTGACTGTGTTTCTGTCGGTCTTATCGGCGGTTCTGACGGACCTACGGCAGTTATTTTTTCTTACGGTCAGCCTGAAACATCAGCAGTGCATATTGCTTGTTCTTCTCTTCGGTTTGAACATGCTGAAAATATTGAATGGCAAGCTGTTTTCAGAGAAAAAACGAGAAATGATATTGATTTTAAAATAATATGATTGGAATGATTTTATGAATTGCCCATATTGCGGAAAAGAAATGGAAAAGGGCGTTATTCAAAGTCCGCATGAAATAAACTGGAAAAAGAAAAAAGCGTTTATAGGGCGCGCAATGTTTCATAAAGATTCGATTGTTTTATCTGAGCTTTCGTATTGGAGCGGCTCTGCGGTCGTTGCATATCTTTGCCGTGACTGTAAGAAGGTCGTTATCGATTACAGCGAAAATACGGAGGCTTGAACATGAAAGAACTTATTGAAGCTTGGAAAAAAGAAGAAGAGTCTGCTCATATTCACGGTTGGGATTTTTCCCATATAGACGGACGTTATAAAGAAACGACCGATTTCGGCTGGGATTATAGGTCTGTAATTCTGAAATACCTTTCTCCCGAAAAGAAACTGCTTGACCTTGATACAGGCGGCGGTGAGTTTTTGCTTTCGCTCGGTCATCCTGATAAAAATTTGGCGGCAACAGAAGGCTTTGCGCCGAATGTTGAATTATGCAAAAAAATACTTTTGCCTTTGGGTATTGATTTTAAAGAGGCTGATTGCAGAAAACATCTGCCGTATTCAGATGAAAGCTTTGATATTGTTATAAACCGCCACGGTGATTTTAACGAAAAAGAGAT
>CAJGDF010000166.1 GCA_904502105.1 uncultured Clostridia bacterium | reverse complement strand
AATGAGTGCCGCGCAAAAAATAAAAGAGCAGTTTGACAATGCAGACTGCGGTATACGTTTAAGAGAAACAGACGGAAAATATTCTTTTTCAACAAAGCCTGAATACGGAGAATCGACCGCTGCATTTTTAGACCAGAGACGCGCGGCTTTTCTTTCAAACGCAGCTCTCGAAACGTTGGCTATCGCGGCATACAATCAGCCCGTAACAAAGACGTACATCTCGCAGGTAAGAGGTGTATCGTCTGCGGAGGTCGTTGAAAGCCTTGTTGACAAAGGACTTTTGGAAGAAGCGGGCAGGCTCGATCTTCCGGGACATCCGATGTCATATACAACAACAGACAAATTCCTCACGGTTTTCGGTCTCGACAGTCTCGATTCGCTCCCCAAGCAGGACTCCTTTATCGAGAAAGCGGAGGCTGAAGAAGAGGAATACGTTCAGACAAGCCTTACGGATAACTTATGAGCATTTTACTTACGGTTCTGTCTGTTGCCGCGGCAATAATCGGCGGAATTTTATTGATCATTACCGCAATATTTCTTATTTTGCTGACAATAAAGGCAGAGATAATCATCGGCTATAACAAAGAAGAAAGCTTTTTTCTGCGGGTCAGATACTCTGCGGTAAGCATTGATATCTTTCCGTTAAAGAAAAGCAGTCAAAAGAAAAAAGAAGACAAAAAGCCGAAAAAAGAAAAAGAGAAGCAGCCTGAAAATGAAAAGAAGGAGAATTTCTTTTCAAAAAAAATAAAGGCAATGGTTTTGGACGATTATCTTACGCTGCTCGGTCACGTTGGCGATTTTCTTTCACGGTTCCGCTTCGGGGACATCAATGCAAACGTTATGGTTGCCTCTGATGATGCGGCAACAACTGCGAAAAATTACGGCAGGCTTACGGCGGTCGTGTTTCCTATCCTCGGAAAGATCCACAACGAAAAGCTTGCAAAGGATATCGATGTTCATATAAATGCGGACTTTACGGCAGAAAAAACATATGCCGATATTTACATTGAAATTTACGTGCGGACGGTCCACGCGGTCGCTCTTGCATTAAAAGCTCTCATACACATATTAAAAATCAAAGGAGACCAATAATGGAAAATAAACAGCACCCCATCCAGGGCGTTATGGATACAGCGATGCAGAACATAAAAGAAATGGTGGATGTTAACACAATAATCGGCACCCCGATCAATGCGCCCGACGGTACGATGATAATCCCCGTATCCAAGGTAGGCGTGGGCTTTGCTTCGGGCGGCTCTGATTTTACAACAAAAAATTCCGCCGAGTCTCCCAACTTCGGAGGAGGAAGCGGCGCGGGAATCACCATCTCCCCTATTGCTTTTCTTGTTGTTTCACCGAAAGGCGAAGTATCTCTCATGCCGATAAGCCAGCCTGCGGGCAATGCGGTTGACAAGATAGTTGACTCTGTTCCCGGTGTTATCGAGCAGATAAAAAATATTTTCGGCAAAAAGAACGAAGCCGACGCCGAAGAATAAAAGTTAAAATAAAATTTTGAATAATGCGATGATTTCAGGAAAAACTTTATGTAAGAGAGCAAACTCAATTTTTGCATAAAGGAGATTTTTATGATAAGAATCATCGCATTAATTATTTTATGTGTGACGATATGGGCAGTCGGATGTTCAAAGCTTCCCAATGAAGATATGAACAGCAACGATCCGAGCAACATTCAGAACGAGCAGCCCGACAACACAGATCCCATCGTAAACCCCGACGATACGCAAAACCAGCCCGAAACAACGACCGCCGAAGGCAGGATCACCGAGATAACAAGAAATAACGGTGAAACGGTTTCTTTCAGGGTTTCGGATAAATCAAAGGGAGAATATCTTTTTAATGTAACATCCGACCTCTCCACCGAAGTTAAGCTCGGAGATATCGTTACCGTAACGGTTGACGGAGATATTTCGGAGACATCGCCGATGCAGGCGACCGCGAAGGATGTTAATGTAACCGAAGAATTCGGCGGAGCGGTTCACACAACGGATATTTACACCGTAACGGGAATTTCTGCGGCAAAGATAGACGAACAGATGCGAAGCGACGGACAGATCTTCAAATCTTTCACAAGCTACGAAGAATGCCAGACATACCTTGAAGAAAACGGGCTTACAGAAAAATTCAACGAGACCGTTGGAGATATGGATATAACGACCCTTACCGACGGATTTTTTGAAGAGAACGATCTTCACATCTTCATCTGCGATGAAAACACTGTGGTAAACGAAGGCGAAAAAGAAGTATATTTACAGGACAGCACTCTGTTTTTACGTTTAAAAACAACGACCACAGAGGCAACGCTCCGAAATTCATCTTATGAACTTTATCTTATCCCCATCAAAAAGGGCACCGAGGTCAATGAGGGCTATATTTTAAGAGAAACAGAGCTTTCAGACAATCTTTCGGAGCCGTCCCCCGAAGAAAATCTGCCCGAAGAACCGCAGAACGGTGAGCAGATCACGCCCGATGATCAGGTAAACGATACACCTTCAGACGAACAATCCGAAGGCACCGACCCCTCACAGGAAGCTGAAGAAACAAATTGAACCCAAAAAGCCGTGAGTTTTTATGCTCACGGTTAATTTTATAAAAAAATATTGATTTTCTTATTATTATATGGTATAATAAAAAAAATTATCTATTAACGGAGATTATAACATGTCTACAAAACCCGGAACAAAATGCCTCCATGAAGGCTATAAACCCACCAAAGGCGAGCCGAGACAGCTCCCTGTATATCAGAGCACAACGTTCAAATACGACACAAGCGAAGAAATGGGCAAGCTTTTCGATCTTGAAGCGGAGGGCTATTTCTATTCACGTCTTCAGAACCCCACAAACGATGCCGTAGCGGCAAAGATCTGCGCGCTTGAGGGCGGTTACGCTGCGATGTTAACATCCTCCGGTCAGTCCGCAAACTTCTTTGCAATGTTTAACATCTGCGAGGCAGGCGGTCATATCATTGCATCTTCAAGCATTTACGGCGGCACATACAATCTTTTCGGCACAACAATGAAAAAAATGGGCATTGAATGTACTTTTGTTGACCAGGATCTTCCCGAAGAAGAGCTTGCAAAATATTTCAAGCCCAACACAAAGGCTGTTTTCGGCGAAACGATAACAAACCCCACCGTAAACATTCTCGATATTGAAAAATTTGCACGTCTTGCACATTCTCACGGTGTGCCGCTTATTGTTGACAACACTTTCGCTACCCCCATCAACTGCAGACCAATCGAATGGGGCGCAGATATTGTTACCCACTCAACAACAAAATACATGGACGGTCATGCGGTAGGCGTTGGCGGCTGTATCGTTGACAGCGGTAATTTTGACTGGAACGCTTATGCAGACAAATTCCCCGGACTTACCACTCCCGACGAATCTTATCACGGCATAACATACACCGAACGTTTCGGCAAAGGAGCATACATAACAAAGGCGACCTCTCAGCTCATGCGAGACCTCGGCGCCATCCAGTCTCCGCAGAACGCATTCTATCTCAACATGGGTCTTGAATCTCTCCACGTAAGAGTTCAGAGACATTGCGAAAACGCTTATGCGGTTGCAAAATATCTCAAAGAAAACGAAAAGGTTCTTTGGGTACATTATGCGACCCTCGAAGACGATAAATACCACGATCTTCAGCAGAAATATATGCCGAGCGGCACTTGCGGCGTTCTTTCATTCGCTATCAAGGGCGGCAGAGCAAAAGCTATCGAATTTATGGATAAGCTTAAATTTATCTCTATCGTTACACACGTTGCGGACGCGAAATCATGCCTTCTCCACCCTGCAAGCCATACTCACCGTCAGATGACAGACGAACAGCTCAAAGAGGCAGGCGTTGATGCAGATCTTATCCGTCTTTCCGTCGGCATCGAAGACGTTGAAGACATCATTGCGGATATCGAGCAGGCTTTGGCGTAAAATATCTGTTAGAGCATAAAAAAAACGGGAAGTCCTTTCTTTTGAGAGGGCTTCTCGCAACAAATATTTTCAGGAAGCACAGAATGAAAGTCACTTTTCTTGACGTTGAATACGCGAATATTCAAAACAAATCGATTGCCCAGATAGGTATTTTGAGCAAAACGGTCGGTAAAAATGACCCGAATGCTGTTGAAATAAACTTACTCATAGATCCGGAAGATGAATTTAACGAAAACTGCGTGCGAATCCACGGCATTACCGCCGACAAGGTTAAAAGCGCGCCGAATTTCAAGGTGATATGGGATGATATTGAGAAATATTTCACGAACGCAGTTGTTATAGGGCATAATATCGCCTCATCGGCACTCGATGCAATAACGAAAAATCTCGAACGGTATAATATTGAGCCGCCCGAGATGTATTATCTGTGCACATATGAACTTGCGAAAAAGATCATTCCTTCTTTT
>CAJGDF010000165.1 GCA_904502105.1 uncultured Clostridia bacterium | reverse complement strand
CCAATCATGAGGAAGATCGACCTCAGACCAATTTTGATCATCAAATTTTATCGTTACAGGTGCGGCAGAAGAACCTGATTTTGCAAAGGACATACCTTCAACACCATATTCGAAATCACGTCTGAAATCACCGGGGTGTCCGAAAGCAAAACGCCAACCTTTATTTATATCTACAATAGTACGCATTTTTTTATTTCGTTAATATTTATATTTTGAGATCATGCATTTTTTCGCAATAATACTGAACGTTTTCCCACTTTGCATCGGGTGCAATTCTATGGTCGGGACAAGGAATATAACCACCGAGGTCAATAAGAGCTTTAAGTCTTTCAACTTCTTTATCGACTGCAGCATAATCCTGAGCAAACACACGTTTATCCATACCGCCAACACCGCGAAGGTCTTTACCGTACTGCTCTCTCCAAGGTTTGATATTAGCTTCCCATGTACCAACTTCAATGGGGAACATTGTGTTAACACCGCCCTTGAGCCAGATCGGAACAAGCTTGTCGATACATCCATCACAGTCGAGTGAAACGATGTCTACACCGTTTTCAAGGAGAAGATCATTGATCTTTTTGTAATGAGGATAAACATATTCTTCGAAAGCTTCAGGATTTACGAGCGGACCGTTCTTAAAGCAAATATCTTCCCAGTAATGAGCAAAGTCTACTTTAATACCGGTAGAGAAAACAGCTTTTGCGTTTTCATATGCAATATTACCGATTGTATCGATAATTTCGACATAAAGATCTTCATCGTCAGCCTGAAGATATGCAAGATTTTCAACACCAAGCATATCGCGTATACTGCCGTAAAGGCTGCCTACGTGGTAACCGACAGGATGTTCTGTTACATTATCAAAATATTCTTTATGTTCATTTATCCAGTCAAGATTACATCTGTCTTTTGAAGGCTGAAGTTTGGGAAGATAAAGCTTTTCCCATGCTTCTCTGTCGGTAAGAAGAGTTCCTACCGTTGCGGGAATAGAGTCAACACCTCTTCTGATCTTTTCAACAAGACCGTTACCGTTTTGAGCGATATACCAACCGTCTCCGAGTTCTTCAATTACTTTGGATTCAAATCCGGGCATAAGTCCGCATGCTGTCCCAAAGTTTGCGGACCATTCAAACTCGAAACCGAGTTTTTTTGCAACAATATTACCGTTCTTTGATTCTTCTTCGGTTATATGGCCTTCTTCAAACCATTTATGAATTGTTTCACCCCAAAAACCGAAGTGAACAACGGGCATTTTATCGTAATTTTCATAATGAAGTATCGCTTTTACGCGTTCTCTGTTATTCATAATAAAATCACCTTTCTAAGTGTATTTTTATATTATATAATAATATTTATTTTTAATTTTGTCAAGAGTTTTACTGATTATTTCTTTTGAAAATACTTTAAAATCAGGCTAAAAGTTGTTTTGCTTTTAATTCAAATTTTTATTTGTAAAATATTTGCAAACCCTCTTGAAAAACATAAAAATATGTGCTATAATACTAAAGTTCAAAAAATCAATACATCGGGGTGTAGCGCAGATGGTAGCGCGCTTGGTTCGGGACCAAGAGGTCGCAAGTTCAAATCTTGTCACTCCGACCACTTAGAGTGTCTACACAGACACTCTTTTTTGTTATGTTATATTATACGACAAGGTTCAACCTTGTCTTTTTTATTATATATCACCATTAAAGGAACAGCTGGAAGCGGACTTACAAAAGTTAACCTTTATATCTTGACTTTTCCGCATTAAAACGATATAATAAAGAAAAAGGAGGCAGATTATTATGAAATTAAGTATGTGGTCAAGTTATTACATAGAACTTTCGCCCGAGGATGCCGTACTTGAACTTGAAAAATACGGATATAAATACAGTGAGCTTTCAGATGAGCATTCGATGGTTTTGTTAGACAGAGGAGATGCAACACAAGTCGGTGAAAAATATAAAGAATTTGCCGCTAAGCATAATGTTACTTTTCCGCAGGGACATTTAAAATTAAGCGCTAAAATCTGTGAAGAAGACGACCGTGCATTGTTAAAAAGACAGCTTGACCTTTTTAAGGCGGTTGGAGTTAAATACGCTGTTCTTCATTATGACGGATTAAACAGATATGGCGAACTTGACGATGATGAAATACGCAGAAGAAACGTTGAGGCTATCAAAGATTTGATAGAGCATATAAAAAATACAGATATTGTTATTTGCCTTGAAAATATGACTAAGGCTGAAGTTGCAAACTCCGCTGAGGCGCTTCTTTGGTTCATTAACGAGATAGGAAACGAACATCTTGCAATTTGTCTTGATACAGGTCATCTAAATCTTTCTCCGTACAAAGATCAAGCACATTTTATCCGTACGGCATCAACAAACCTAAAAGCGCTTCACCTGGCAGATAATGACGGTTCAGGGGATCAACACCTTATGCCTTCGGCACGCGGGCAGGTTGATTTTAAGACTGTTATAGCAGAAACTAAAAAAATTGGTTATGATGGAATATATAATCTTGAAATTCCCGGAGAACGAAACGAACCGCTTGAAATCAAAGGATATAAACTTGAGTATATAAGAAATATACTGAATTATTATTGGAATTTATAATAAATAAAGAGAACCGAACACAAGAAAGTGTTCGGTTCTGCTGTTATCAAAACTAAAAAACGAAAAAATGCTCCCAGTCAGATAAATAATCAGATTTATTTTTTATCTCCTTTGTAAGATTTTCAATGCAATACAGAGGGATGTTGACAAAAAACTGTTCTCTTTTATAGTCCGATAAAGATGTTCTGACTGTGATGTCGGGAACAAATCTTTCGGAATATATTTTCATACTTTTAGACCTGAGATTAGGAACAGCCTCTGCTTCAAGAGGTATAACACTGTGTCCATTATCAACAAGAAAATCGACCTCACATGTTCCGCTGTCATTTGTATAATAAAACAGACTAAGTTCAGGTTCGATAACTAATTGTTGAACAACAAATTGTTCGGTCAAAGCATTGTTGAATATATTGAAAATGTTATTTTTAACTTTAACGATATCGGGTGATAAGTCAAACATAGCAGATAACAAACCAATATCATTCAAAAACAACTTAAAAGCCTTATTATCTTCAAAAGAATGAAGCGGGTGCTGACCTGTTGTGACTCGTGAAATTTTATGTATATACCCATATTTTTTTAGTGAAAGAAGCGAAGACTCATATTCTCGAGCCCGTCCTCCGTCAGCAATAAGTCCGTAAAGAAATTTCTTTTTCTCTTTTGAAAGTTGAGATGGAATACTGTCCCAAACACGTTTTAGTCTGTATGTAGAGTCATTTATATCATTATCAAATGAACATTTATACGAATCTAAAATGTTATTTTGTATCAAACGAACTTTTTGAAGATCCTGTTCAGAACAAAAAGATAAAACTGCTTCAGGCATACCACCTACAAAGTAATAATACTTAAGAAGATCGATCAGTTCGTCCTTAAATAAAGTCAATGATGCAAGATTATTTTCAGATATAGAATTAACAAGTTCTTGTTTATTCAACGAAATAAGAAATTCTTTAAAGGATAACGGGAAAAGTGTTAACGACTCGAGTTCGGAAGCACCAAAAGGATTATCAATAATCAAATCGCAAAAACAAACAGAACTGATTCCAATAACATGATAATTGGGTACAATTAGGTTAAAACAAGATAATACAGAAACAAAATCAGGAACACATTGAATATTATCAAAAACGATCAATGTTTTATCAGGATCGATCTTAAGTTTTAAATAAGCTTCAAGATTACTGATTATATCAGGAACATTGAAACTAAAACAAATAACGGACGATCTATCAGATTCAATACTGAGATCAACGTAGACGAGTTTATCGTATTCATTTGAACCAAACTCCCGAATCAGCCATGTTTTACCGACAGATTTAGCACCGTCAACAATTAAAGGCTTACTGTTAAACTGATTTTTCCAGTTAATTAATTTTTCATACAAACAACGGTACATCAAATCTCACCTCAAGCTTATTTTACACTATTTTTATGTGTATGTCAACCCTTTTAATTATATCTCTACACATTATACGTACTTAGTTAGTGTATTTAAAGTCGATAAACAAAATATATAAAGACATAAACCCGATCGATACTTAACTATTAACGTAAAATAATATATAATTTATTTAGATTATAATTATTCGGAGTAGTTATGCATAACTCGATATTTACGTTTATTGAAATTCTTGGAACGATTTCTTTTTCCGTATCAGGTGTTATTGCTGGAATGAAAAGGAATCTTGATATTTTCGGTATAGTGCATCACTCCGGGAGATATAGATCGAGCGTGATATAAAAGAGAAGCCTTCATCGCGAGGTCCCGATTCGTGAAAGGACATAATTGTTCTCGTCAAGAAAGACAGACTCCCCCTATT
>CAJGDF010000164.1 GCA_904502105.1 uncultured Clostridia bacterium | reverse complement strand
TGGCAAAAAGCAGAGAAAAATATCACATCGAACGTGCGCAGTTTTTCCTGCCTGTCAATGAAGGTATGATAACAGTACACGGCTCTCGGACAAATATTGAAAGCAGCGGATTACTGTTCAGATACATGCATTTGCACAAAGGCGGAAACATCATAAACTGCATTTGCGATAATCCCGACCTTGATATTCTTTGCACCGAACATGCTGACGGATCATATTTCATGTCTGTTATCAACAGAAGAAGCGAACCTGTTCATATATCTATCGAAGATCACGATATTTTCGATCTTATTCAGATCAAAACAGGCGAATTCAGCTTTGACTGCAACGACTATGAAATTGTAAGTCCCGACGAACCTATCGTTTACGGACACAGCGCACTGTTCATAACAATGGCAACATTACAGTTTTAAACATCATAATCAACCAAATAAGACATAAGAAAGGAGCCGCGTTCAATGGATTTTTTCATTATTTTACTTTCGATCGTTTTTTTATTTGTTGCATATCCGTTTGTCAGATTTTTCATCAAAAGAGTGATATGCTGCTTAAAAATAAAAAGATCGTGCAAAAGAAATGATCTTAAATTGCACGCGGCTCACTTTCTTTGGTTTTTGGGTTTAAACAACTCACGCAATTGCGATTTTTACATCGAAAGCGACGAACGAATTCTTGCTGTCAAGCTTTTCGGAGCATTGACAAAAACATCAATAATGATGTTTAATAAAGACGGTAAATACAGAGTTAAAGAGCCATTTTTAAAAGGAATAGTTCATATCTCAAAAGAACGTAAATCTGTTCCCATTTACAATTTCAGATACAGATTCAAAAACGAATGGGAGATTAAAACTCAGGAGAATACAGTTCTTATAAACCCCGTTCCTTTGGATATTACGCAGGAAACAGACAAGGGAACTTTTCCCTGCACAACAATCAGCGGCGCACAGATCAGATCCTTGCAAACATTCTTGGTGAGATTGGAGAACTTATAATGAATACAGCTCCTTTATTATTAAAAAGTGATTGCAAAGCCGAATTTTCAAGACAGATGTTTACCGATATAAATTTAGATAAGCTTATCAGTGAAGCATCTGTAAAAATACTGCAATCCCCATGCGGCAAAGACGAGATCCTACTCCGTCAGGAATTTTTCACAGTTTTAAACAACGGCGAAAAATACGCATCCGTAGAAAAGTGCTTGAAAATTTTAATCGAAGAAGAACGTCTGTTCAAATCATGGAATAATGCCGAAACGGAAATTGAGGGTTATTTTTTGAGAAAACAAGCACTTAAAGCTTATGTCAGATCAGAAAAAGCACTATCCCAAATGACTGATTGCGGAAAATTGTTTTTTGACATCTCAACGTATTTTTCGGCAGCCGAAAGGCGCAAAAAAGTTATTGAGATCGAAGAGGATATGAAAAAGGCAGAAGATCTGCTCCGACAAATATCCAAATCAGTTATTTCTTTTTCGGGACAAACCGTTATCGCACCTGACACAGATATTCGTTCAGAAATCGATATCCTTTCGGAAACGGCAAAAAAGGTCGGATTTTTTCTCCCCGAAAAAAAAGAGCTAAAGCCACATCTTCCAAAATCCATATCAGATGCCTTGGTAAAACTCTACCCATCGCAAATAAATGAGCTGAAAAGTATTTTTGAAAGACACAATGGCACAGAATTCAGAGAACACCTGATATATATTCCGCAGATACAGTTCTTTTCAGAAATATTCGAGCTTATAAAAAAAGCCGAACGAAACGGATTACAGCACTGTTTTCCGACTGTTTGCAACGAACGGAAATATATTGCAAAAGATGCTTACGATATTGCGCTTTTGGCGAAAAACTGTAAAAATATAATTCCGAATGATATTGAATTTACGGAACAGGAGCCGTTCTGCTTTCTTATCGGTGCTAACGGCGGCGGCAAAACAACATATCTGAGAACAGTAGTTATAAATCTGATACTGTTCCTTTCGGGATGCCCGATATTCGCAAAAGAAGCGAAGATATTTCCTTTTGAATTTGCAGCCGTGCATTTTCCGAAAGACGAACGATTTGACGAATCGGGAAGACTTGACGAAGAACTGAAGCGAGCAAATGAGATCGTTAAAGCCGCAGAAAACATAGATTCGTTTTTATTCTTTAACGAAACATTCAGCGGCACAGACGAAAAAAGAGGCCTTGATCTGTTAAAAGAAATCTGCGAAAAAATAAATAAAAACAAAAATTTCGGTTTATACGTTACACATTTTCACCAGGTCACAGAGCTTGACTCCCCTATTCTGTCAGCACAAATAGACGAGTCGGACGAAAACAAGAGAACATATAAGATAAAAAAATCAAAAGGTTCCGCATCGTCATACGCTTTGGACATACTGAAAAAATACGGTCTTGATAAAGAATCTTTACGCGAAAGGATAGAGAAGAAATGATAAGTCTGCTATATAATAATCCTTCCGGACAATGTTTAAGCATCAAACAAAGCCGTCTGATCTATCACCTTTCTATCGACCGTTCATTTGCAAAAATATGTTCGGATATAAATAAAACAAAATATTTCTTTTCCGTTTTATCAGCACCTCTCACAAAAAAAGAAGCGATCGAATACCGAAAAGAGATATTAATCGATTTTAATGAAATTGACGGACTTTTTGCCGAATTTTGCTCTCTGTACAAACGTTTTGACGAGCTTCGGGAACTTCAGAGATCCGCAAAGAAAAACAATTACAGAATAAATTCTTCAAACGAATCTTCAGCAAAAGAAGCGGGGAATAATATTCAAACAAATGCAATAGCTCTGAAAAAGGCTCTTTTATTTATAAAGGGCTTTGGTGAGTTGTTGTCAAAATACGAATTAAGATCAAAGGGGCTACTGAAATTCAAAGAAGAATGTAAAAAAATCTCTGAAAACGAAAATTATGATCAGCTTATAAAACTTTGCAGCAAATACGAATATTTATCAACATTAACATCGCTCGCTTTCAGGCTCGTTATCGACGAAAACGGCAGAATGGACGAATATTCATTTATAGACCCGAACAAGCTCGATCTCTTCGGAAACGAAGAAAAGCCCAGAGGATTTTTCCGATTCAAAAAATCAGAAGAAAACAAAATAAAAACAGAGCCGCTTATACCGATCGAACACGATTTCTACAATAATTCCGCCACAGATGCGTTATCCGATATTGCAAAAACTCTCGAATTTATAGTAAATCAGATATTTGAGATTTTTTCCGAAGTCGGCACAGAGCTTACATTTTACGAAATTGCGTTAGATTATATACGAACGTTAAAAGATAAAAACATACCCTGCTGCTTCCCAAAAATATCGGAAGACGGAACGGTCAACGTTAAAGAGCTTAAAGACCTTTATCTGCTGATGACAAAAAACAGTCCGTCGGATGTTGTTTCAAATGATCTTGAGATGTCGGACAAAACAAGCGGCATCGTTGTTTTCGGCAACAACGGAAGCGGCAAGACCGTATTTTTACGTTCAATAGCAACAATGCAGCTACTTTCACAGGCAGGGTTGCCAATACCGGCAAAAGAAGCGGAAATATCGCTGTTTTCACATATTTTCACGCAGTTTTCCGAAGCTGAAAAAGAATTTTGCGAAGGGAACGATGCGGGCCGTTTCGAGCAGGAAGTCAGAGAAATGGCAGAAATTGTTGAAAACATAAAAGACGGTTCTCTCGTTTTCTTAAACGAAACATTCCAAAGCACCGCGTATTCCGAAGGCGCCGAAGGACTTTATTGGCTTTTGAAATACTTTTCTCAACGAGGAATCCGCTGGATACTCGTTTCACACTTAACACAAATAAAAGATCTTTTTTCCGACGGTGAAGCAGTTATTCTTAAAACAGCGCCGGGATATAAAATTATTTAAATTTTTTCCAACCTTTCCCCTATTCGCGTGTCTATATATATGAAAGCTTTCCAAGAGGAGAAAACAAGTGAACAGACAAGACGCAGAAAAAACCGTAGCGGAATATCTCAAACCTATTTTCGGGTTTACGCTGAAGCGTTGCAAAAGCCTTGAAGATGCGGAAGACTTATCTCAGGATATAATTCTGAAAGCATTCCGTGCATTAACAGTAAAAGACGATATTGATGATATATCGAAGTTTATCTGGACAGTCGCGCATAATTCGTTAAACAATTATTACCGCGACAATGCAAAAAGTACGCTCGGTATTCCTCTTGACGATGTTTCTGAATTGATAGCCGACCCTGATTCCGAAATAGAAGCACAGGACGATAAAGAGACTGTCGCCCGTTTGCAATTTGAAATCGCATATCTTTCAAAAATGCAAAGAAAGATAGTTGTTGCTTACTATTTTGAGGACAGAAAACAGGCAGATATTGCAGAAGAGTTAAACATTCCACTCGGAACAGTTAAATGGCACTTGTTTGAAGCAAAAAAAGAATTGAAACGAGGTATGGACACAATGAGAAAAGCAAGCGAACTTAAATTTAATCCGATAAAATTCCATTCATTCGGCATAAACGG
>CAJGDF010000163.1 GCA_904502105.1 uncultured Clostridia bacterium | reverse complement strand
TCATAACCGTTTTCAAGAGTCATAACATAATCGTGGATATTCGCACGGCGTGCCGCTTCATAAACCTCTTCATCGGTAGCATCGGGTCTGCCGTAAAGAATATTTTCCTTGATCGTTCCGACAAAGAGGAAAACATCCTGCTGAACGATACCGATATTTCGACGGATAGAATCTAATGTTAAACTGCGGATATCCTTGCCGTCGATGAGAATAGAACCGTTTTCAGGTTCAATCTTATAAAAATTAGGAAGCAAATGACAAAGAGTTGTCTTACCGCCGCCCGAAGGACCGACAAGAGCAAGTTTTCTGCCCTTTTCAAGCTTGAGATCAACGTTATGAAGGACTTCTTTTGTAGTGTCGTAAGAATATGTTACGTTTTTGAATTCAATAACGCCCTTAACATCTTCAAGCTCTTCAGCATCGATCGCATCTGTTTCAGGCTCTTCTTCCATGATTTCAACAAAGCGTTTAAAGCCGCTGACACCGTTCTGGAACTGTTCCATAAAGCCGATAAGCATATTTACGGGGTTAATGAAAAGGTTGACGGACACGATAAATGTTGAATAGTCGCCGAAAGAAATTCTGCCCGAATAAAGGAACAGACCGCCTGCGATAAGAATAAATACGTTGAAAACATCGGATACAAAAGAGGTGGAAGCATGGAATTTTGCCATTGCATTGTATGCACTGTCGGACGCATTGACAAATTCTTCGTCACCCTTGCCGAACTTTTCAACCTCGCGCTTCGAGTTTGTGTATGCCTTTGTTACACGAATACCGGTAATACTGCTTTCAACAGCGGCATTGATGGTTGCGTTGCTTTTACGTCTGTCATCAAACGCTCTGTTCATCGCCTTGCGGTAATGCATTGTTACAACAACGAGAATGGGAACACAGATAAACACAATAAGGGTAAGGATCCAGTCGATACTCAAAAGATAGCAGAATGAAAGAACTATCATTACCGCACTTATGAGCAGGTTTTCGGGGCCGTGGTGAGCAAGTTCACAGACCTCAAAAAGGTCGCTTGTTATACGGGTCATGATCTTACCCGTTTCATTATTATCGTAAAAACTGAAAGGGAGTTTCTGCAGATGGTCAAAAAGGTCTATACGCATCTGAGACTGCATCTTGACGCCTATAACGTGACCGTAATACTGAACAAAATAACGAAGCCACATACGTAAAACGTAAAGAGCAAGAACGACAGCACCCGCAATAACGATGGTGGTGTACATTTTCTGAGGGATATACTCATTGAGCATTTTGTTTGTTACGATGGGATATACCATACCGATAACGGAGATCAAAAGCGATGCCAGCATATCAAGCGCAAGCATCTTTTTATGAGGTCCGTAATAGCTTATAAATCGCTTTAACATTTTTTAAACTTCCTTTTCTCTTTTTTCGGGTGGGATATACGCTTTGCATCTGAGATACTCAGATTCGGAACAACCGTAGAACGGTCCGTCACAAGGTTTGCGTTCGGTGTTACGTATAGAGGTAAGCTCCGCAATAACACGGTCAAGAGCCTCTTTGTCGAGACCGTAATGAGTGTAATACCCTTTTTTAACACCGTAAACAAGGCCTGCTTCCCGCAATGTCTTCAAATGCTGCGAAACAGCCGACTCTGAAAGATAGCTTTTTCTTGCAAGCGCCCGAACACAGTAGCTTCGTTCCGCCATAAGCTGAACAAGCAAAAATCTTTTCGGTTCAAACAGCGCTTTCAAAACATTTTCATCCATATTTTTACTGCTTTTATCTCCTTTTCTTCGGCAGCCACTTATCAGAAAATTCAAACGACGGCCTCTTTTATTTTCTTTGCATATTATATCACACTAATCTAATTGAGTCAATACTAAATCAGTTTAATTTATACTTTTTTATAAAAAAAACGACGTACATTTCTGTACGCCGTTATTGTTAAAAATTATTCGCCGATAAGTTCTTTTGTTCCGCGTTCAAAATCAACGCCGAAACGGATATCTGTAGCCGCATTCTTTGTACGTTCAATAGAATGATATACGTAAGAAACAGCAAGAGCAACAGAATCAGCAAGAGTTTTACCGTTCATAAGACCTGAAAGAACCGCACTGCCGAAAACGTCGCCTGTTCCGTGATAATAACCGTCAATTCTGTCGGAAAGAGCATAATCAACAATGCCTTTTTCGGGATCAAAAGAAGCAGCGCCGAGTTTTTCGTCATCAAAATAAACGCCTGTAAGGATAACCTTTGCATTGAAGCGTTCATGAAGTCTGTGAAGAAGGCCTTCGATATAATCTTTTGTATAAGGACCTGCAACGTATTCTTCGCCCAAGAGGAGAGAAGCCTCGGTAATGTTGGGAACAATAATATCAGCTTTTTCGCAAAGAGAAGCCATACCCTTCGGGAAATCAGGGGAGAACAAGCCGTAAAGCTTGCCGTTATCAGCCATTACGGGGTCAACAAAGATAAGAGTATCATCACTTCTGAGCTTATCGAAAACGGTCTTCATAATGTCGATCTGTTCAAAAGAACCGAGAAAGCCGGTGTATATACCGTCAAAATGAAGGTCAAGAGTCTTCCAATGGTCAACGATAGGCATAATATCATCGGTAAGATCTCTGTATGTGTAATTTTCAAAGCCGCCGGTATGAGTAGATAAAATAGCGGTGGGGATAATGCTTGTTTCAACGCCTGCCGCAGAAAGGATGGGCAGAGCAACTGTTAATGAACATTTGCCGAAGCATGAAATATCGTGGATCGCAGCGACCCTTTTCTGTCTTTCCATTAAAAAATACCTCACTAAAAATAAAAACTGCTTGATTTTTTCATAAAAGTATTATATAATATTTCTGACTCGATATAAATAACCAAAAACGGAGAATTTTATATAACCAGATGAAGTATTTTATTGATAACAGTAAAAAAGAAACGGCATATATTCAGCTTTACAGACAGGTAAAGGAAGATATAATAAACGGTGTTTACACTTACGGCAAAAAATTACCGTCAAAAAGGCTGACCGCAAGCGAAACAGGCGTAAGCATTATAACCGTTGAACATGCATACGGATTACTGTGTGACGAAGGATATATCGAAGCACGCGAACGCAGCGGGTATATCGTTATATTCAGGCAAGAGGACGGATTTATGCATTCACCCAAAGCCCCCGAAATCGCCCCTGCAGAATATATCCTGCGGACAAATGACGACAACAGCATGAATTTTTCGGTAATGGAAAAAACCATGCGAAAGGTTATAAACGAACACGGTGAAAAGCTTTTTGAACGTTCACCAAATGAAGGGTGTACCATTTTAAGAGAAAGCATACGTCATTATCTGGAGAGAAGCCGCGGAATCAAAACAAAAACGGAAAGAATAATCATCGGTTCGGGTGCCGAGCATCTGTACGGTCTGATAACATATCTGCTCGGACGGGAAAGAACATACGGTATAGAATCGCCGTCATACAAAAAGATCGAACAGATATATACGTTAAACGGTGTAAAATACGAGTCCCTTCCCCTATCGTCCGACGGAATAAACAGTACATTTTTAAACAAAACATCCGCAGACATATTGCATGTAACCCCCTACAGAAGCTTTCCGAGCGGTGTTACGGCGTCAGCATCAAAAAGACACGAATATATCCGATGGGCGGCTAAAAACGGAAGATACATAATAGAAGACGACTTCGAATCTGAATTTACCGTTTCAAGAAAATCGGAGGAAACTATTTTTTCAATATCAGATAACGATAATGTCATATACATGAATACGTTCTCAAAAACGATATCGCCGTCTCTGCGTGTTGGATATATGGTTTTGCCGGAACATCTCATCGATAAATTCAAAGAAAAATTAGGATTTTATTCCTGCACGGTTCCGACATATATTCAATATGTGCTTGCCGAACTTATCACAAACGGAGATTTTGAAAGACACATAAATAAAGTAAGAAGACAAAAAAGAAAAGAACTGAACTCAAAAAAATAGCAAAAAAGAACTGATATGTACCTCCAAACACTTACAGAGGCGCATATCAGTTTTCGTCTAAAAATCAGTAAATTTCTTTGAGATGCTGCTCGCTATTTTATAAACAGGGCCTTCCATTTTCTTTTTGGCATCAGTAAGATGTTTTCTTATCTCAATATGCTGAGGACAGTGCTTTTCACATTTTCCGCAGCCAACACAAGCAGAAGCAGAAATCGCATGCACCCGTAACCGAGTATGGAAAGACGGTTGCCGTATCTGTCTTCACGGTAATTCATTCAAAGAGTCTTTCAAATCTTATTTCAGTTTTTTCCCTTCACTGAATGCAGTGGCGACTTTTTCGCCCAATGCGATATATCCATGATGAACAGGATCGTATGTAATGGGTTTGAACTTTGTAAGATCTATCTGACCGTCCTAGCCCAATATCGATTCATCGGCCTTAACATTTACTATCTCCCCCACAAGGCGGCAGGATTCTTCATCATAGCTTTTGAGTTTACATTCGAGAGTCATCGGAAGTTCGTCAAAAACAGGTGCATCTACAAATTCGCTTTTAACATCGTGC
>CAJGDF010000162.1 GCA_904502105.1 uncultured Clostridia bacterium | reverse complement strand
GACCAGAAGGTAAAAGCAGCGGCTCAAATCCTCGGTATTACCGACTATCTTTCCAGAAAGCCGAAGGCGCTTTCCGGTGGTCAGCGTCAACGTGTTGCTCTTGGCCGTACGATCGTTCGTGAACCGAAAGTATTCCTTCTTGACGAACCTCTCTCCAACCTCGACGCTAAGCTTCGTGCTCAGATGAGAACAGAGCTTTCTAAACTCCACCTCAAACTCGGTACCACCTTCATCTACGTTACCCATGACCAGACTGAAGCTATGACCATGGCTGACCGTATCGTTGTTATGAAAGACGGCTTCATTCAGCAGTGTGATACTCCTCAGCATCTTTATGATGAACCCTGCAACCTCTTCGTTGCCGGCTTTATCGGTTCTCCCCAGATGAACTTCGTTGAAGTTAAACTCACCAAGAGAGGCGAAGACGTATTCGTTAACTTCGCAGACTTCGCAGTTAAAGTTCCCAAGGAAAAGGTTGAAACCGAAAACTACGAAAAACTTATGTCTTACGGTGGTAAGATGGTTATTATGGGTATCCGTCCCGAACATATCCATGACGAAGAAATGTACCTCGAAAGAATGCCCGAAAGCATCATCACCGCTGACGTTGAAGTTACCGAACTTATGGGTGCTGAAACTTATCTTTACCTCGATGTTAAAGATAACAAGTTCACCGCTCGTGTTGACCCGAAGACCAACGCTAAGCCCGGCGATACCATCAAGGTAGCTCTCGATATGAACCACATCCACCTCTTCGATATCGACACCGAACAGACCATCATTAACTAATCTGTTGTTGAATAGAAGAAAATTAATCTAAATCTTATTGAATAGTTTTGGTACGTTATGTCTGTATCAGTAATCATACCCTAACTGAAAAACAGCGCCTTCCGTTCGGGAGAAATCCCGAACGGGTGGGGCTTTTTTTGTAATTTATGCTGAAAGGGATATATTTTATTGAATAATTTTGATTTTGACAAAGAAAATACGGCTGATGTCAACGCTCTGTCAGAAGAAACCTTCTCCGAGCTGCTTAATGAATTTTTGCCGTATATCGAAGGTGTTGTAAGCTCTTTCCCGAAGCATCACAGGGAAGATCTTGTTCAGGAAGGCCTTATGGCTCTGAACGCCGCTTACTCAACTTTTGACGAGTCAAAAAATGTTCCGTTTGAGGCATATATTAAAATATGTATAAAGAGACGTATCATAACAGCCTACCGTTCAATGAAAAAAAGTGACGATACTGTCGATCTGGATGCGGACGAGATAAGCGATACCGTCGATATTGAATACGATATCGTTGAAAAAAAGTATACGGAAGACTTCTTTCTTGATCTGAGGGATAAGCTTACGGAACTTGAAAAAAACGTTCTTTCCGAATATCTTTCCGACAAATCATATCAGCAGATCGCCGAAAAACTCAATATCAGTGCAAAAACCGTTGATAATACATTGGTACGAATAAAAAATAAGGTAAAAAAATACTTTACCGAATGATCAATACGCCCAAGAACAAATTCACGTTGAAATAAGACGCAAAAAAATTAAACCGGCACAAGCATCGAAACAAGGAAGGCATCCTTCAACCCCTGGTATGAACGCTTGCACGGCAGCAGGAAAACGGCAGGGTTGCAACCTTTGCACCTTAGTTTACATTGTGAAGCTGTGTATAATAATTCGGCTATTGTTCGACGAATCGGTGTAACTCCGAAAAGGGCATTATATTTTATTTAAGTGAGGTTTCACAAAATGTACGAAGATAAAGAATTAGTATGTAAAGATTGCGGCAAAACTTTCGTTTTCACTGCTGGCGAACAGGAATTCTACGCTGAAAAAGGTTTCCAGAACGAACCCCAGCGTTGCAAAGAATGCAGAAATGCAAAGAAAAACGCAGGCAAAGGCACTCGTGAATTTTTCACCGCTACTTGCGCTTCTTGCGGTGCTGAAGCTAAAGTTCCCTTCCAGCCCAGAGAAGACAGACCTGTTTACTGCAGCGAATGCTACGCTAAAATGAAGGCTGAATAATCAACACCTTTTTTATCAAATCCATTTTATTGCCGTGCAAGAAGAAGGGACCTTTCTGTCCGTTCTGATATAACATTAAGACGCTCGTTTTCGGGCGTCTTTTGTTTTTGTTGACAATACATTTGTTTTATGTTAAAATAAAAAAAGAGGAGTGATTTCGATGAAAATAATTGTTGCGCCCGACTCTTTCAAGGGCTCTCTTTCTGCGTTCGAAGCGTGCGATACTATTATTGAGGCAATCAATAAAAGTTCAAGCCACGATGTTTTTCGCTTCCCCATGGCGGACGGCGGGGAGGGGACGCTCGATGTGCTTATTTCTGCCCTCGGCGGAGAATATGCAAAAGTTGATGCCAAAGATCCTCTTGGCAGAACAGTTCAGGCTTCATTCGGTATCTGCGGAAAGATCGCAATTATTGAAAGCGCTCGCGCATGCGGACTTACTCTTCTTTCTGATTTTGAAAAAAATCCGCTTTTAACGTCAACATTCGGCGTCGGTCAGCTTATCTGCGCGGCTCTTGACAGAGATGTTGATGAAATTTATTTAACGCTCGGCGGCTCTTCAACGAATGACTGCGGTATCGGTATGCTTTCTGCACTCGGTGCAAAATTTTACGGGAAAGACCTTTCGGAAACTCTTTGCGGTAATGATTTATCAAAAATTACGGCTGTTGATTTTGATCATATGGATGAACGTCTGAAAAATGTTCAAATAACTGCAATCTGCGATGTTGAAAATCCTCTTTACGGTGAAAACGGTGCGGCTTATGTTTTTGCTCCTCAGAAGGGAGCAGATGCGGCAGATGCTAAAATATTGGATGACGGACTGAGAAATTTTGCGGCAACTGTCAACCGTTCAATAGGCATTGATGTATCGTCCGAAAAAGGGGCGGGTGCCGCAGGCGGGCTCGGTGCGGCTCTGATGCTGTTAAATGCAAAAATGAAAAAGGGCTGCGATATGATCCTTTCGCTTGTTGGGTTTGACGATGCTTTGAAAAATGCGGATTATGTTTTTACAGGCGAAGGCAGCTTCGACGATCAAAGCTTTATGGGTAAGGTCGTCGGCAGTATTTACAGCAGGGCGCAAAAGGCAAATGTTCCCGTTGCCGTATTTGCAGGCAGGGTAGGGGATCATCCTCAAAAAAGAGGCTTGAATGCGGTTTGCATAACGCCGAAAGATCAACCTGTTGAAATTGCAATGAAAAATGCACATAATAATCTTTATAACGCTGTTTTGAATTATATAGAAAAGAACTCTGCAAACTGACTTGCAGAGTTCTTAATTTATTAAAGTTAATTTTGTTCATCAACATTCCAGGTTATATGCTCGTCGATTTCAGCCTGAATCTGGTCTCTGACTTCGGAGAGAACCTGTGTTGCGGTGCTTTTGCCCTGAATTGCTTTTACAATAGTATCCTGAACTTTGTTGATAACATCGTTAAGCTCAATAGAATAATTGTAATTTGCATTATCGAGGAAGTAGATATAATTCTCAAGATCCTGTTCGTGATAGAAAATGCTGTCGCCTACCCAGGTCTTCCATCCACCGGAATCATCGAGAGGTTCAAACATAAAGTCTAATACGAGACCGATATCTTCAATAGCGTTGCCGCTATATGCGATTACCCAGTTGAGTCTTCTTCCCTTATGAACAAATGCAGATGTATCTTCGGGGCTGCCGTTGGGACCGTAAGGATATCCTACAAGTCCGTATTCAAAATCGCCGTAGGGAGCATAGTCTGTGCCGGAGTTTATACTGTCATAAAAATGAGTAGCATAATAAGTTTCGCTTGACTGAATAGCAACGGCTTCATCAAATGTAAACTGTGAAGCAGATCCTGTGGTATAAAGTTTTGCTTCCCAAAGTCTGTTGAGGAACTCAAGAACCTCTATGCCTTCGGGACAGTCGTAACCGAAGGTGTTTTTGCCGTTCTTATTAACAACTGTCTGAAGACCGTTAGTATACATAAAGCTATGTATATCACCTCTTGACGCTTCAAGAGATACCCAGGGATAGAGCTGTTGATCGGGTGTAGATGCAGCCTGTACAGCAAGAAGAAGGTTTTCAAAGTTTTCCCAGTTCCAAACACCATCTTCCTGATATTCGTGCGGGTTTGTAATGCCGTTAATCGCAAGTAATTCGTTGTTGAATATCATTGCACCTGCCAATTCAGGCGGAAATTCCCATGCGAACTGGTAAAAACCGTAATATCTCTGATCGTAACGTCCGTATTGAAGAAATGCCTTTGTGCCCCATTTTTCATCTTCGATGTTTATGTTGGGAATATCCTCAAGGCAGTAGAGCAGGTTTGCTCTGTAACACTGAATACCTCCGTTTTCACTGTGAGAGTCGAGGAGGTCAATTGTAGGAAGACCTGCAGCAATTGTTTGCATGATTTTTGAAGAACCGTCTTCCCACGCTTCAACAGTAAAATCACAGCCGTATTTTGCCTTAAGGTCGTTTACTCTTTGAATAGTTTTGTCGCCTGCATTACTGAATCCTGATTCGGGTATAAGCTGTTGCGGCCATGAGCTACCCCAACGGAATGT
>CAJGDF010000161.1 GCA_904502105.1 uncultured Clostridia bacterium | reverse complement strand
TGGGCTTTATTTTTTTTGTAGGAAGGATATTAGTGATGTCATAGATGATCTTACCGGTAAAAATTATTCGATCTGACAGTTTTTTCTCTTTCGAGAGCGACTTACTTAACCAGAAGACATTGGCTTTATAAATGCGTATTCCGAAATATGAAGATTTTATACGAAAATAGTCCATTCTTAAGATCATATTATTAATCTCTTAATATGTTTATAAGTATTATAACTTATAACGAAAAAATATGAAAGTAAGTAATTTATTGATATAAAAATAAAAACTTTAATTTATCATAGTTTTTTCAGGTTCAATTGAAGCTGAAAGCCTGTATGTATAACAAACACTTACTTCATGATTGGTTTTTGTTCTGGATTTTCTTGTGAAGATACGTGTTCGTGTGGGTGTCATACTGTTAACCATCTGGCCGCCGACAGAGCCTGCCTGCTTGGAGGTGAGGTCACCGTTATAGCCGTTTTTGAGGTTAACACCAACTTCGCTTGCCGCTTCCATCTTAAACTTGTTAAGACCTTCGCGAGCTTCGGGAACAACATTTTTCTTGTTAGACATTTGAATACACTCCTTTTATCGTGTTATCACGTTTTTTTGTTTCAGACGGAAAATCTGTCCTTGGCAAAAGATATTTCTTTTTGTTTTAACATAGAAAGCTAAAGACAGATTTTACCGATCTGGTCTTGGCTTTTACATAAGGAAGACCAACCGTTTCCGCCGCGGCAGATATGAAATACCGCGGCTTTTTTCGTCGCTTCTTTCGTTTTTCTGTCGCAGCAATATTATGCGACGGTTTATCGTAGATATTCAAATGTTTTTTATGTAAAATTTTCTTTTTGATTATTACGGTATATCAAAAATTATAAAATAAAAAAATCCCGAATGATAAACATTCGGGATTTGGTGCAGGAGACGGGACTTGAACCCACACAAGCTTTCGCCCGCTACCACCTCAAAGTAGTGCGTCTGCCAATTCCGCCACTCCTGCGCGACTCATACATTATATCAGATAAACTCGTTTTTGTCAATAGGTTTTGAAAATATTTTTATGGTAGATTTTGTAAATAAAGTGTTGCGAAAATTTGTCGATATCGCAAGTGAAAAAGACTTGCTCTGAAAAGCAAGTCTTTTTTGTATATTAACTTAATTATTTTTCTCTTGAACGCATGAGCAATTTCATACGAACATCGTGGTTGAGGATCTTTTTGCGCAGACGCATTGATTTGGGTGTTACTTCAACGAGTTCGTCGTCTGCAATAAATTCGAGTGCCTGTTCAAGGCTCATTTTTCTGGGGGGAACAAGTCTGAGAGCTTCGTCTTTACCTGCGGAACGAATAGCTGTCATATGCTTTTTCTTGCATACGTTAACGGTGATCTCATCGCTCTTGAGAGCTTCGCCTACGATCTGACCTGCATAAACCATATCCTGAGGATCAACGAACATTACGCCGAGGTCCTGAACATTGAATATACCGTAGGTTGTAGCTTCACCTGTTTCGTATGCAACGAGAGAACCTTTATCTCTTCTGGGAATATCACCTTTGAACGGAGCATAGCCTTCGAAGATCGAGTTGATGATACCTTCGCCTCTGGTGTCTGTCATAAATTCGGAACGGTAACCGAAAAGACCTCTGGAGGGGATAATGAATTCGAGACGGGTTCTGTTTCCAACATTGGACATGTGCTGGAATTCGCCTTTACGGATGCCCATCTTTTCCATAACTGCGCCCATGGATGTTTCGGGAACGTCCATAATAACGCGTTCAAAAGGTTCGCACTGAACGCCGTCGATTTCTTTGTAAAGAACTCTCGGAGTGGATACCTGGAATTCGTATCCTTCTCTTCTCATATTTTCAATGAGAATGGAAAGGTGCATTTCGCCTCGGCCGCAAACACGGAAAGCTTCTGTTGTTTCTGTTTCTTCAACACGGAGAGAAACATCCTTGAGAAGTTCTCTGAAAAGACGTTCACGGAGGTTTCTGGAGGTTACAAATTTACCTTCTCTGCCTGCATAGGGAGAGTCGTTTACCATGAATGTCATTTCCATTGTGGGGTCGGTTATTTTAACAAAGGGGAGCGCTTCAACGCAGGTAGCGGCACAGATAGTGTCGCCGATGTTAACGTCTTCTATACCGGATACGCAGATAACGTCGCCTACGGAACTTTCGGTTACGGGTTTTCTGCCGAGACCGTCAAAGGTATAAATATTAACTGCTTTTGCTTTTTTATCGGGACGCTGTTTGTTCCAGTCTGTAAGAACAATATCCTGATTCTGTTTGATTGTTCCTCTTTCAACGCGGCCGATAGCAATTCTGCCTACGTAGTCGTTATAGTCGATAGCGGAAACGAGCATCTGAAGAGGAGCTGTTTCGTCGCCTTCGGGAGGCTGGATATAATTTACAACAGTGTCGAAAAGAACACGGAGATCCTGTTCCTGTCCGTCGGGAGCAAGAGATGCTGTGCCTGCTCTTGCAGATGCAAAAATAACAGGAGATTCGAGCTGTTCTTCTGTTGCGTCGAGGTCAAGGAGAAGTTCAAGAACTTCGTTTACAACATCGTCGGGACGGGCATCGGGACGGTCGATCTTGTTAACAACGATAATAATTCTGTGGCCGAGATCGAGCGCCTTCTGAAGAACGAATCTTGTCTGAGGCATCGGACCTTCGAAAGCATCAACGAGGAGGATAACACCGTTTACCATTTTAAGTATACGTTCAACCTCGCCGCCGAAGTCGGCATGGCCCGGAGTGTCTATGATGTTGATCTTAACATCTTTGTAATGTACTGCAGTATTTTTTGCGAGGATAGTAATTCCACGCTCGCGCTCAAGGTCGTTTGAGTCCATAACGCGGTCTGCGACGACTTGGTTTTCTCTGAAAACACCGCCCTGTTTAAGCATTTCGTTAACGAGGGTCGTCTTACCGTGGTCAACGTGGGCGATTATTGCAACGTTCCTGAGCTTTTCACAGATCATATGATTTTATCTGTCCTTTCATTATTTCAATCTTACACAACTATACATTTTATCATAATGTATACCTGATGTCAATATTTGTGTTTTATATTTCGGAAAATGTTAACGATTTTTCGGGTGTACAAAAATAAATATTGCCTATTTTTTGATTTTTTCAAATTAAAGTATTGATATTTTTGTTTATGTGTGCTATAATAATCAGCATAACAGTTTAAACTGTAAAAAGGAGTAATTATTGTGACAGCAGAAGGTTGCACTCATAACTGCAAAACATGCAGTTCCGATTGTGCTAAAAAAGAAAAAAGTGATTTTCTTGAGGCTCCTCACGCGATGAGCCATATTAAAAAAGTAATTGGTATAGTTTCCGGTAAGGGCGGCGTAGGTAAAAGCCTTGTAACCTCTCTTCTCGCGGTAACTATGCAGAGAAGAGGCTTCAAAACCGCTATTCTCGACGCAGATATAACAGGTCCTTCCATCCCCAAGGTTTTCGGTGTTAATGACCGAGCTATGGGTGATGACAACGGCCTTTATCCCGCAGAAACAAAGACCGGCATCAAAATGATGTCTCTTAATCTTTTGGTTGATGACCCCACATCTCCCGTTATCTGGAGAGGTCCCGTTATCGCAGGCGCTGTAAAGCAGTTCTGGACCGATGTTATCTGGGGAGATATCGACTATATGTTTATCGATATGCCTCCGGGAACAGGCGATGTTCCTCTTACTGTTTTCCAGTCCATCCCCGTTGACAGTATCGTTGTTGTAACATCTCCGCAGGATCTCGTTAAGATGATCGTCGGAAAAGCTTTGAACATGGCAAAAAGAATGGAAATTCCCGTTGCTGCCGTTGTTGAAAACTACAGCTATCTTCTTTGCCCCGACTGCGGCAAGCAGATCAATGTTTTCGGTGAAAGCAAGCTTCCCGAAGTTGTTAATGAATTCGGTGTTGAAAACACCGCGCGTATTCCCATCGATCCCTCTATCGCAAAACTTTGTGATGACGGACTTATTGAGCTTTTTGTAGGTGATTGGCTCGAAGGCCTTGCAGACACTCTTTAAAAATATTATTAAGGTAGGTTTACTGTTATGATGAGACCTGAATATCCCCGTCCGCAACTTGTGCGTGAAAAATGGCAGAACCTTAACGGTGAATGGGATTTCCTCATTGACCACGGTTGTTCCGGCAAAGACCGCAAATTTTATGAGAACGCAGATTTTAATATGAAGATCAACGTTCCCTTCGCTCCCGAATCCAAGCTTTCGGGTATCGAATACGTTGATTTTATGAAGAGCGTTTGGTACAGACGAACATTCACAGTTGACAGCTCTGCTTTCGAAGGCAGAATACTCATTCATTTCGGCGCTGTTGATTACCGTTCCGAAGTCTGGATAAACGGCGTTTCCGTCGGTTACCATAAGGGCGGTTACACTCCCTTTGTTTTCGATATAACCGATAAATGTAACGAAGGCGAAAACACTGTTGTTGTCTATGCTTACGACGACACACGTGATCCTCTTCAGCCCAGAGGTAAACAGAGCGAATACTACTATAACCATGGCTGCGACTATACCCGTACAACAGGTATCTGGCAGACCGTTTGGCTCGAATTCGTTCC
>CAJGDF010000160.1 GCA_904502105.1 uncultured Clostridia bacterium | reverse complement strand
GCGTCTTCTCACAGGTAACCCCATCAAGCGTGAATTCCTTTCCAAAACACGTGAGGAAGCACGCCGTGAACTTGGTATACCGGATGATGTGCCGGTCGTTCTTTCCTGTGGAGGAAGCCTCGGTGCAAGGCAGATCAATGATGCGTTTTGTGTTATGGCTCGTCTCTCTGCACAGGAGGGTATTATTACCCACTATCACGGTGCATCTGCCGACTATAAACGTGTTATGGACACGCTCGGCGATGTTGCATCTGCGCCTAATTTGAATATTCTCGAATATATTTACAATATGCCAACAGTAATGGCTGCTGCAGATATAGTTATCAACCGTTCCGGTGCCATGACTCTTACCGAAATTGCTGCTTTGGGCAAGGCTTCAATTCTTATTCCGTCTCCGAATGTTGCTGAAAATCATCAGTATTATAATGCTAAAACATACTCGGATATAGATGCGGCTGTTCTTATTGAGGAAAAAGATCTTGACGGGGAAAAACTCTATGCTCTCGTCAAAGAACTTTGTGCAGACCGTGCCCGCCTTCATAAAATGGAAAAAGCGGCTTTGACGCTTGCCAAAACCGATGCGGCTGTTCGTATTTGCGAGGAAACCGAGAAACTTATCGAAAGTAAACGAAAATAATTTTTTCACGGTTTTTCGACAGGCTCATATAATATATTATCTTCCAAATGAAGGGAATGTATTTTATGGCAAGGCTTGTTGTTTCGGGCGGTGTTCCGCTCTGTGGTGTATTAGAGGCTCAAGGTGCTAAAAACAGCGTTCTTCCTATTATGGCAGCGGCTCTTTTAGCTGATGATGACTGTGTTATCGAACATTGTCCCGATATCAGCGATACTGATTGTGCGGTCGAGATCCTTTCTGAACTCGGTGCATTTGTTTCGCAAAAAAGAGAGGCAGACGGTTCACGGACTGTTTATATCAATGCTTCAAATGCGTTGGGATTTGAAATTCCCGACAGTATGATGCGGAAAATGAGGTCGTCTGTTATATTCCTCGGCGCTATCCTGTCTCGCAGGGGTAGGGCGTTGATCAGCTTCCCCGGAGGGTGCGAACTTGGACCTCGTCCGATCGATATCCATATATCTTCATTGAAAAAAATGGGCGTTCGGATCAACGAAATTCACGGATTTCTTGATTGCGAATGCGATAAGCTCTGTGGGACGGATATTGATCTTACGTTTCCGTCTGTAGGTGCAACCGAGAATATTATGCTTGCTTCTGTGCTGTGCGATGGTGAAACTGTTATAAATAATGCCGCAAAAGAGCCTGAAATTGAAGATCTTCAGAATTTCCTGAATAAAATGGGCGCAAGTATAACCGGTGCAGGTACGGGTTGTATAAAAATAAAAGGCGTATCTCATTTGAACGGTGTCCGTCATAGGGTCATTCCCGACAGGATTGCGGTCGGAACATATCTTTGTGCTGTTGCTGCAACAAGAGGTAATGCTCTTATAAAAAATACAGAACCCGGGCATATGTCCTCCACTCTTTCTTTTTTGACAGACTGCGGTTGTAATATTGAGGTTGTGGATAAAGATATCTCAATTTCATGCGATGAACTTCATTCTGTTAAACATATCAGAACCATGCCTTATCCCGGATTTCCGACAGATATGCAGGCTGTTTTTATGTCGCTTATGACAAAAGCCAAGGGTAATTCTGTTTTTGTTGAAACAATATTTGAAAACAGGTTCAAGCATGTCGGAGAACTGCACAGAATGGGTGCAAAGATAACGACAGACGGACGCGTTGCCGTTGTTGAGGGTGTAAAAAAACTTTACGGAGCGCGTGTTGAAAGTACCGATCTGAGAGGCGGGGCTTCTTTGGTCATAGCGGCTCTTACTGCCGAAGGAACAAGCATTATAGATAATGTTTACCATATCGACAGAGGGTATGATCATATTGAAAAATCTCTCACTGCTCTCGGTGCAAAAATAATCAGAGAACAATAATTTAGCGGAAGGAAAATAAAAATGGCAAGTGAACTCGAAAAACTTAATAAATCTCTTCGCCGCCGTCGCATAAAGCGTGTTCTTCGCTTTGTGTTTGTATGTCTCGTCATTGCGGTAACTATTTCCGTTTTGACGAGGATTTTCCTTCGTGTTGATACTGTTTTGGTCGAAAATTCAAGCAGATACGACTCTGCCCAGCTCCTCCGGGCGTGTGACGATCTGAGAGGGGAGCCTATCCTTCAGTTTGACAGACATCGCGAAAGCGAAAGGATCGAAACGGGTTTGCCTTATATTAAGGATATAATTTTTACAGTAAAATTCCCCGATAATCTTCACATAACCGCAATACCTGCTGTTCCTGCTTATTCGGTCTGTATCGGCGAAACATATGTGTGTCTCGATGCGGATTATAAGGTTCTTGAAGAATCTGTTACTCCTTTTCAGGGAGTGTTAAAGGTTGACGGACTTGTTTTTGAGTCTTATGAAATCGGCAAAAATGTTGATTTGTCGGAAAATATCGAAGCCTCTGTTTTGGATGATCTTATTTCCGTTTTGAACGAATACGGGCTTGATAAAAGGCTGACAAAGATCGATTTTTCAAAAAAATATAATCTCACTTTTGTTCTTAACGATATAATTCAGGTTGAGTTCGGAACATCGGAGGATTTTGAGAAAAAAGCAGAAATGCTTGTTGAAATATTAAAGCGCAACCCTTCGGACAAGCGTGCTGTTATAAATGTACGTAAATCCGACGAGGGAAGATATCGCGCTCTTGACTGATCTTTCGGCATATTCAGAGACGAAAATTTGAGCATATTCGGAAAAAAGTCACAGAAATAAGCAGAAATCACTTGACTAATGCTGAAAAATATGTTATCATATATAAGAATATATTTTTGTAATAAATCTATTGATATTTTATAGTAACTAAGTTCTGAAAGGATGAACGTTAATGGCATTTCGCAGTATAGAGGAACAGGATAATTTTGTTACCATAAAGGTTGTCGGTGTCGGCGGCGGCGGTAACAATGCTGTAAACAGAATGATTAAAGACGAGGTTTTGGGCGTAGAGTTTGTCGCTGTAAACACCGATAAACAGGCTCTTAACCATTCTCAGGCTACACATAAAGTGCTTATCGGCGACAATGTAACTCACGGCAGAGGCGCAGGCGCTAACCCCGAAGTTGGTCGTAAAGCTGCTGAAGAAAGCAAAGCTCAGATCGAAGAAGTACTTAAAGGCACCGAAATGGTGTTCATCACCGCAGGTATGGGCGGCGGTACCGGTACAGGTGCTGCTCCGTTCGTTGCTAAGGTTGCAAAAGAAATCGGTATTCTTACCGTTGGTATCGTAACCAAACCCTTCGCTTTTGAAGGTTCCCGTAAAATGTCTCAGGCAGAACGCGGTATCGAAGAACTTCTCCAGGAAGTTGACGCTCTTATCGTTATCCCCAACGAACGTCTCAAACTCGTTACCGATGCTAAGATCACTCTTGCAAACGCTTTCGAAATGGCTGACGGCATTCTTAAACAGGGTGTTCAGAGTATCACCGAACTTATTCAGGGTCACGGTTTCATCAACCTCGACTTTGCTGACGTTACTTCCAACATGAAGGACGCAGGCTATGCTCATATGTGCGTTGCTTCTGCAAAGGGCAAGGACAAGGCAGAAACCGCAGCAAGAAATGCTATCACTTCTCCGCTGCTTGAAACCTCTATCGCCGGTGCTCGTAAGATCCTTCTTAACTTCACCGCTGATTCCAACATCGACCTCGAAGACATCTACAGAGCTGCTGACATCATTAAGGAAGAAGCTCATCCCGATGTTGATATCATCTGGGGTGTTATTCTCGATGATAATCTTCAGGACGAGCTCCGTATCGCTGTTATCGCTTCTTGCTTCGATGAAAGCGTTGTTTCTACTCCTGTTAAAAAACAGCCTGTTATAAACAGCACTCCTACCGAAAGCTTCTTCAATATTCCTGCTGCTCCCAAGGCTGAACCTGCTCCTGCTCCCGTTGCTCCCGCAGTATCTGCTGAACCCGAGTATGAGCCCGTTGCTGCAAGACAGCCCCGTACAGGCAGCGTTCAGCGTCCCAACGGCAACGAACGTCCTTCCGCAAGAAGAGCTTCCTCTATCGTTGATGACGATGATTCCAATGATAGTTTCCTCAAGCTTCTTAACGACATCACTAAGAGCAAGTAATTTATAATTTATTATATGAAAAAACAGATAGGATCATGTCCTATCTGTTTTTATTGTATACAGAAAAAGAACTGACTGCACATAACAGTCAGTTCTGAATTTTTATTCGTGGAAATATTCCTCATACTGCTTTAATGTAGCGTATGCTGAATAATTGTATTTTCTTGCGGTCTCATAGAGTGATTCTTCTTTTGATTCTACTACTTTTGATACGCCACTGTCGATTATTTCGCTCCAGAATGTGAAACCGTGAAGATGATCGTGATAGAACGCATGGTCATTCTTTGTCATTTCAAGAAGGAAGGCTGCGTCTCGTTCGTCTCTGAAATAGTTGTCGGAAAGATATTCGATAACGTCAGCTTCAGTCTCATAACCTTCAAACGGTTCATATATCGCATCAAGTACGAGTGCGGAAATTTCGAT
>CAJGDF010000159.1 GCA_904502105.1 uncultured Clostridia bacterium | reverse complement strand
TGGGAATTTACTTTTTATTTCGAGTGTGGTATACCGGATTAAAGAATGACTCTAAGTCCTTTTGCTATTATTAAGATAATACAATTATCCCCCGTTTGGTAACGTTATTCACGTCTTCAAACGGGGGACTGCATTATTGTTTTCAGTATGTTGTCGAACACATGAAATACTCCGGATTTTTATACAAGAGCTTATCGATACATCTGTCCGAGCGTTTTATCATTGCAACTTTGCCAATATAGTTGCGAGAGTCTTTTGTTCATAAACACCTATAGTTCTGTCTATTGCAAAGAAGCATGTAATCAGATCTAAGAATGCAAATTTACCGTTACGGTCAAGAGAATCGATAAACTCGTTTACTATATCATGGCCATTGGCATCAGAACTTGAATAAAATACTACTAATTGTTCTGCATTTAAATCCAAAGTCGGTCCAAAAAGATCCTTGATATATTTTAGCTCACTGCTTTTAACCTCTCCATCCAGTACAACAGAAACGCTGATTATATGTAACAAAACCGACAGTTTGAGTGTATCGCTATTGTTAATATCAATCTGATTTTGCTTTGCAAATTTCCTTAAACAACCAGGCTTTTTACTAACAAATGCATCTATATAAGGAACAAGCTTAGTAAAATCCTTTTTTCCTTTGGCGAGCATCGTATCGTAATCGGTATTTTCACACTCCCGCAAATACTTTTTAAAGCTTTCAACTGTCATTAATCAAACAACCTCCTTGAAATCATGTTATAAATTATCATCTTCTTCGGCATAAAACGCGATGATATTGTTATTGCTCAACACACAGCTTTTTCTTTTTACATTGTATCACTTTTTACATGTATTGTCAAGTAATGTTACTTACACCGACTTTTTTTGTCTCCTGAGGTTCACATTTTAAACAAAATGTGGTATAATACTCAATGGATATTGTTATTTCGCGTAATAAATCATTGTAATACCGTATCACATAACGCAACATTGTAATTTGATCAATACCTGGAGATGGAACTATGGCTAAAAAATACCCATTTAGTAAAAACTCGGATTTTGAGTTGGAGGAGAAAATACCATTCTTATATACACGATGCTATGACGGATTATCAGTTACATACGGTTCTCTGTCCCAACATCCCTTTGACGATTCATTCGATAAAACCATTACAATCCCTGAAGAAATAGACGGTCTTCCCGTAACGGAACTGCGTACAAGTTGCATTGGGGTTTGCAACATTTGCTCTGTTGGTATAAAAAGAGTATCATTGACCATTACCCCCGGATATAACGAAGAAAAAACATTTTACTGCTCCCCTCCCAACATTTACGGGGGTATGCAGCATACAATTGAAAAAATGGACCTGGTATTTAAAGGCTCGGATATGCATTTAAGTTCATTTGCTGATACCCCGTATCTTTACTCTCTGTCTTTTTCAGGAACACTACATTCCGATGAAGACTGGGAATGTGATCACTTCCGTTCCGGAATATTCAAAAATTGTATTAATCTTAGATCCATACTTGGAAGAATGGAAGGATATATGATCAGCGGCAGTACTTTCCGAAACTGTACATCATTGGAAGTTTTACCCGATATGTATATCCGGTATATGTCCGATTATGAATTTGAAAACTGCGTTTCTTTAAAGCACGTTCACTTACATGACGGACTGTCAAACATCGGCTATCATGCTTTTGAAAATTGTACGTCATTGTCAGACATATACGTTCCGGATACTGTTAGCAAGATAGGACCGGGAGCGTTTATAAACTGTGTTAGCCTTGAAAAAATACATCTTCCGGATGACATCAATGAAATACCTAAAGAGGTATTCAGCAGATGTGTAAAATTGAAGAAAGTTTTCATCCCACGAAAAGTCACATCCATCGGATCTATGGCTTTTTATGAATGTACCGATTTAACGGATATATTTATTCCCGATGGTGTTACCGTAATCAACGACGAGGCATTTTTGTCGTCAGGATTAAAAACAATAAGGACTTCATCGGGTCTTGAAACGATCGGAAGACGTGCATTCGCAGATTGCAAGCAGTTAACCAAATTCTTTATACCTGAAAATACAGCTCATATCGGCGACCTTTGTTTTGAAGGATGTACGTCACTGAAAAAAATGCGAATTCCCCAAAAAACAAGTATTGGCGAAAAAATATTTTTCAATTGTTCGGGACTTGAAACAGTCGAATTACCCCAACATCTTATGACGGATAATATACGAGAGGTGTTGGGCATAGGTGATAACACTGAGCTTTTGCCTTATTGATTGCCCCCTCTCTGCTCTTTCTTTTTAATACACAATCAAAACGTCGGTTGCAATCTGCAACCGACGTTTCACGTTGTAAAGGTGGATGTATTTTATTTTAATTTACGCGTTTTTCTTTTCTCTGATCAGGTTACGCATACCTGTGAACTCTTTTTCAACAACAGACTTATCAAGGTCTGTAAAGAGAGTTGCAGTATAGTTACATCCGCTTGCGTAGATCTTAACGCACTCGAAAAGGATACCCTCATAGCGCTTTTTCTTGAAGTTGTATACCTTTTCCTTGTTCTGTAAGAACGTCATAGCATTGATATCGGAATAGAAGTACTCGTGAGTACCCTCGGAATATACAACACCGGTAGCAAGGTCTACGTTTGAATAGTAGATGTAAAGCTGCTTCTCACCAAACATAAATACGCTGGTGCTCATAAGAGAACATCTGTATACACCGTCAGAACCGATTCTCGCCATATAGATCGGATCTTCATAATCCTTCTTATTCTTCTTGGCCTTTGCAGAACCAAAAAGACGCTTGAACAAATTGGATAATCCCTTAGCCGCTATAATATTGCCCACGTACTCAGGTTGGTATCCACGACCGGAAACAATTACGGGATCAACAAAACTGATCTGTTCATCAATAACGTTCAATTTTTCCTTTGCTCTTAACTTTGCCTGATCTATCTCATATGCTCTGGCAGCATCAACCTCTGACTGTCCTGAAAGGTCAGCAGAAAACTTGTTGTAAAGGAACCAGATAATGCCGCCGATGATAAGGAAGATACCTACGATCAATGCAGCAGTCAAAATACCTACAAGGATAAGGATCAGCGGACCAAGCTGACTCTTACCGGTAAAATACTGTTTTACCTTCTTACGATTGATTTCCATGATTTTCTCCTTCTCCACCTTTTTGTTTACATATTAAAAGCCCGCGGGCTTTGATGTACCGATAAGCTCAAAAAGCTCTGTTTTTTCTGCTTCCGTAATCCCGAGTACAGTTGCCATTCGAAGAAGCTCAGCAGACGAAGGCGTTGTTCTCAGCATCTTCTTCTCATAATGATCGTTTTTTACGTAGGCGTGGAAATAATAATACAGCGCCCTTTCACCGTACGCAATAGCCGACTCTATGTATTTCTCGATTTCACCGATCACAGGACGGGAAACAAGGAACGGTCTTCGGCCTTCAAGCTTTGCAACAGCTGCGTAAAAATACGCCTCGGGAGATGACATGTTATTACAAATTTCCCTTTCAAAGCAGGCGGAAGCCTGTGCATACATCTTACGGCTTAAGAAACGCACTCCGTTTTTAAGCTCTTCACTTTCCTTCTCTGTCGGCCCCTGCGGTTTTGACTCCATAAGCGTACATATTCTGTTTATCACAGCATCAAAATAATGGGAATTAACAAGAACACCTTCGCGCATAGCCACAGGAGCAATGCTTGCAGGCATATCATTGGGAAATTTGAAGCCATTCATCAGCAGAGGAATAATGTTTTTTCCGCTATTCAGCGAATACTCGATCTCCTTACGAACCCAGTCACCCTCATCAGCGCATCTGTCAAGCCCATTGGGGGGAAGAACGAGCAAAACGTCCGCGCACTGATCAATAGCATCGAAAATCTGTGTGTTGAATGTGCCCGAACGCATTGATTCGATATCGTAAAACACCGAATACCCCATATTACTCAGTTTGTCGGAAACTCTGCCGGCAAGAAATTCGCCACCGTCGCGACGGTAGCTTATAAATATCTGAAAATTATCCATCCTGATCCTTCTTTCGGAAATCTGTTGATAATGCTTACTTTACATGGTATATTTTATCATTTTCCGTCGAAAAAGTCAAGTATGTTACAGCAAAATTAATAACTCGTGTCGAACCCGCACCACGATCTATGCTGTGGAAATTGACTTTCAGAAACGTCTATGATATAATAAACCAAAGGCGGTGATGTTGTGAAGATTGCAGATGTAGAAAAACTGATTGAAACCAATGGGTTAACCGATGAGTTATTTGACGAGTTCAAAAAGTCTTTAAAGCGAGTGCCGAAAGGCTCAAGATGTCAGCACTGTTATTTGACTGCATATAACCTTCGCAGTACCAACAAAAGCAAGAAAAACTTAAATGATGCGGTTCGTTTGATAGAATATGGTATTGAGAATCACACAGAAAATGATTTTTACATGCGAGCAGCATACGAACACCTTGGAATGGCTTATTCAGCCTTAGGTGAATACGAAAAAGCAAAGTCTTCCCTTAGGTATGCTGCTTCAATAGTTTCAGACGACCCCACTTATGTTCCGTATTATGCATATTTGATCGTTCG
>CAJGDF010000158.1 GCA_904502105.1 uncultured Clostridia bacterium | reverse complement strand
CAACTCAGATTGCAATAGTTGGATATTTCCAGATAAATCTTATTAAAGAGCATCTGCAACCGCGACTCTTACTACCATGTTCGTGCCGTAGGGGTAGCCCGTACAGTCAACGCAAAGAAGTCCGTTTTCGGTGTTCTGCGTAAATTTGAGTTCCTCGCCGTTATCTACCCATTTGATGGATTTGAACGGAACCTTCGCATCCGTAAATGATCTTGCGCCGACGCCTGTAACGCCTTTTACAACGTTGTCCTGTGCTTTGATCGTAAGGTCGTGAATGTAGAACCAGTATCTTTCACCGTCGAAAAGAACAAAGTCTTTGCCAGATGCCTTGATATCGCAGGGTTTGCCGTTGTAGATCGCATCGCCGGTAGCTCTGATCCAGTCGCCGACAGCCGCAAGAAGTTCTGCCTGAAGCGGAAGGATCTTACCCTCTGCGGTCGGACCGACGTTGAGAAGATAGTTCGCGCCGACTTTTCTGCAGGCGCAGAGGTTTTCGATAAGTTCGGGAAGAGACTGATAATTGAAGTCGATAGTGCCGATGCCCCAATGACCGTTGATCGTCTGACACATTTCTGCGGCGAGATATTTGGGCATACCTTCTCTGTTCATAGGAGTGGGACGGCCCTGCTCGAAGGTAACGCTGTCAAGGTAAGAGTTTCCGACAAATCCGCGTGCATCGAGACCTGTGTTATTTATGATCATCGCATCGGGCTGGTTTCTTCTGATAAGGCTGTAAAGCTCATCTTCTTCCCAGTCGTCGTTCGGTTTCGACCAGTTTCCGTCAAACCAGAGACCGCCGATCTCACCGTATTCTGTACAGAGAATCTCAACGGAGCGGCGAAGATATTTGAGATATTCCTTGAAGTTGCCGTCAAAATCATCGTTATACCAGTCAAGAGTCGTGTGGTAGAACATCGGAAGGATACCCTCTGCACGACAGCCTTCAACAAAATCTTTTATAAGGTCTCTGCCTGCAGGGGAGTGCGGAGCATCGTAGTCGTTAAGTCCGCGGGTGTCGTAAAGCGAAAAGCCTTCATGGTGACGTGTTGTAAGTGTGATATAATTCATGCCGGCTCTTTTTGCGATCTTTGCGATCTCTCTGCCGTTGAATTCTTTTGCGGTAAACGTATCTTTGAGTTTTGCGTATTCCTCTTTGGGGATTTTTTCAACAAACTGGACCCACTCGCCTCTGCCGAGCTGAGAGTAAAGTCCCCAGTGAATGAACATACCAAAGCCTAATTTTTCAAATCTTGCTATTCTTTTTTCGGGTACGGGGATAGCCATAATCGTACTCTCCTTTGTTTTTTGTTTTCATTATTTTAACATATCCGCACCCGTATGTCAATCGTTTGAAAGAAAATTATTGCCCTAAAAGTGCATTGATTTCCTCTTGCTCAAGATGTCCGTGAAGCGCTTTGTTCAATGCAAGAGAAAGAATTTTTGATGCTCTGTTTACAGTTACATCAATATCCTTCGGCGTTACCGTCATATTGCTTATACCCGACTCCGAAGCTGAAAGCATCTTTCTTATTATCTGCTCCGACTCGTTTGCCAGTCTGTTGAAATCCTCGAATATCTCTGCCGCTTTTTTAACGTCTCCGCGCTTCTCCTCTTTTATCCTTTGGGAAATCTCTTCAAAAATATCAAGTGCAAGTGTTGCCGCATCAACGACTGTCGGTATTCCTATCGCTATTACAGGGACACCAACCGTCTTTTCGCTTATTTCTTTTCTGTTGTTTGCAACACCCGAGCCCGGGTTTATACCCGTATTGCTCATCTGAACAGTTGTGCAGAGACGGTCTGTTTTTCTTGATGCAAGCGCATCTATAACAATCAAGACCTTCGGCTTGACTTTTTCGGCGATGGCTTTTACTGTTTCCGCGCTTTCAATACCCGTGTGCCCCAGAACTCCCGGCAAAAACGCGGATGTTTCACGTAACGGCATTGATGAATAAACCTCAGGCAGATGTTCTTTTAAATGACGTGTCACTATCAGCCCCGAAACAGTCTGAGGCCCGATAGAGTCGGATGTTAATGCCGAATTCCCAAGCCCCACGATCATCGCACTTTCCGAAAGATCCTCGCCTATAAGTTCTTTTAACTGCTCTGCTATCGCATCAACGGCTTTTTGGTGTGTTTCGTCCGAAGAAAATGCGCCCGAAAGATCCACTGTTATATAAACTCCGCATGGCTTTCCTATCTTTTCTGCCGCCCGGTCCGTTTTAACCGTTATTTTGCTTATCAATATTCCGTTTGAAGTATATTCTTCTGTTTTAACACCGTCTTTTTCGTCGGTCTTCTTCATTTTTATTATCTCTGCCGCAAGGTCACTTCGTTTTTCGTACAACATATCTTTCTCCGATCTTTTTTTCTTATCTTTTCCTTCAGTAAGAAAAAAATTCAGAGGTTTTTTGTTGAAATAAATAAAAAATTATGCTATACTGTAAAAGCAATAATTTCTCGGAGGATCAAAATGGATCTTATAAAAAAATTACTTAAAAGATATTTCATTACCGCCATGTCCTATATGGCTCTCGGCCTTTTTTCATCTCTCATTATCGGCCTTATCATCGGTCAGATCGCAAAAATACCGTATTGCGGATTTCTTTCGCAGATATCAGATGTGCTTTCCGCATCTTCCCCCGTTGTAGGTGCGGTTATAGGTGCGGCTATCGGTTACAGCTTGAATAAAGATAAACCGCTTGTTGTATTTTCTTCTGCGGTCGTCGGTGCTGTCGGATACGTTGCGGGCGGCCCCGTAGGTGCTTATGTTGCAACAATAGTCGGCGCAGAGGTCGGCTCGCTTCTTGCGGGTAAAACAAAGATCGATATCATCGTAAGCCCTTTAACAACAATAATCCCCGGCGGCCTTATCGGTATATTCGTCGGTCCGTATATAAATCAGTTCATGCAGTGGCTCGGCAGTGTTATAAACAGTGCAACGGAACTTGCTCCCATTCCTATGGGGGCTGCGGTTGCGGCACTCGTAGGTATGGCGCTTACAGCTCCCATAAGCTCTGCGGCTCTCTGCATTATGATCGGTATCGACGGCATCGCGGCAGGTGCTGCCTGTGTCGGATGCTGCTGTCAGATGATAGGTTTTGCGGTTTCATCTTATAAAGATAACGGCTTCGGCGGCCTCATTTCTCAGGGCGTCGGAACGTCCATGCTTCAGTTTTCCAACATCATGCGCCATCCGCAGATATGGCTTGCTCCCACTTTGGCTTCCGCTGTCCTTGGTCCCATATCAACCGCAGTTCTCGGCATGACAAACACCTCTTCGGGCGCCGGTATGGGTACAAGCGGCTTTGTAGGTCAGTTCGGTGCATTCTCCGCAATGAGCGATTCCTTCGGTATCCCCCTCACTATCGGATATATTCTTGCAATGCATTTCATTCTCCCTGCAGTTGTTACCCTTGCTTTTGATGCAGCCTTCCGTAAACTCGGCTGGGTCAAAAAAGGGTATATGAAGATAAGTTATTAACTGAATATTTTAAACAAAAAGCCGAGAGTTTTTTTACTCTCGGCTGAAACTTTTGTTTTAAAGCTTTTTCATCATCCAAACAGAGTCTGCGTATGTTCCGTTTGAATATTTCATGTTCTTCGGGAAAGAACCGTATTTTTCGAAGCCTAATTTCGTGTAAAGTTCAATCGCACGGAAATTATCCGAAACAACTTCCAGTTCCGCCTGTTCATATCCTAAGCTCTTTGCTATGTCAAGAACGGTTTGCATCATTATCTTACCGATTCCGCAATCGCAATATTTTTGGTAAAGAGCAATTGCTATTTCGCATCGGTGGGAGTATCTCTTAAACGGAGCAACGCTCATAAGTGAACAGTTTCCGATGTGTTTTCCGTCTGCTGTTGCAATAAGCATCAATTCTCTATCAGATGAAAGTTTGCTCTCTATAAAACTGATTTCCTGTTCTTCCGTTATTGTGATTTCATCGGGTTCTCTTATCAGGAAAGGAGTTTCGCCTGCCGTTATTTTAAGATAATCGATCAGATCTTTTGCATCGGACGGTTCTGCACTTCTCAAAATGATCTCTCTTCCGAGTTTATCATGTGCTGATATTGGTTCGAATTTCAATTATGCTTTCTCCTTTAACTTTAGCAGATTACAGATTGCCACGCAAACGGTAACAGATCTTTTGCTTTAACTTTGATAAGTTGTCCGTTTTCGTCATTTACGATAACTTTAATGTCCGGACAGTATTCAAACATCATTTGTCTGCAATTTCCACAGGGCGGAATTACGCAGTTAAGATGTTTTTCATGTACGGCAACGATCGTATCAAACTCGCGTTCTCCGTTTGAAATAGCCATTCCGACAGTAATATATTCAGCGCAGGAACCGTGAATTCCGTCACAGTTAACACCTTTATAAATGTTTCCGTTTTTGCATAGGAGTGCACATCCGACTGTGTGATTGTAAACACCGTCGTCAAAATTTTCTTCTAAAACTTTCAGTCCGATTTTTATTAATTCTTTATCTTTTTCTGTAATTGGATATCTTTCCATGTAAATATCTCCTATGAAATCTTCTTTATCAAACAACAGGCACAAATCTCCCTGTGCCTGTTGTTCTGTTATATTTTTTTATTTGGATTCGATACCGAAACGTACAAACGAATATCTGTCGGCATATCCTCGGCATTCTCTGCCCTTCCAT
>CAJGDF010000157.1 GCA_904502105.1 uncultured Clostridia bacterium | reverse complement strand
AGCAATTCTCTTACATATAATTGTCCGTTCAGATTCAAAAACGGTCCATTGTAACTGAAATATTCCATTGTCAAAAACGGAGTTGTATACGTTAAAAGCATTTTTTTGAAACCTTCATAATCTTGAAATTCATCTCTGGCAAGATAGAACGGTTCAATATAAGTTATTCCTTCAAGGAGTTGGTGTTCCAGTAAATCGATCTGTTCGGGAGCTCGATCTCTGATATACAGTGAGTCGGAATAAGCGATATACACTTCAAGAAAACCAACTTTTTCGTTTATTAAGTCAAGAAGATCTCTTTCTTCCATTGCGATAGAGGTTATTGATAGCGTAATTATCATTATAATAGATAAAAAAGAAGTAAATAAAAATTTGATTTTCATTGATCGTTATCCTCCCATTGTGTTTGTTTTTTTAATAAGCTTGGTTGCTTTGTTGAATTTATTATATCATAAATAAAGACAAATGTAAAGTGCATATTTGTTTCTGTGAGCATAATTTATGAATATTTCAAGCAATTAATTTTTTTGCGGAACAAATCGGATTATTTTTCCGTCTTACGGTGTATGTATATTTGTGGAAAAAGCTGATGTCGAAAATTGTTCGAAGTTCGTACACGGTAAATATTATAAATTATGGTATAATGATAAAGTTAAGGAGTTGTTAGAATAATTATGATCAAAAAGATTGATTTAAGAGCCGCATTTTCAAAATTCTTTATTCCGTTGGCGGTAGTGATTTTTGTTTTGTTTTCTTTTTCCGTTACAACATCTGCAGAGATAACATCTGTTGAGTTTACAATGGAAGAAGAGCCTGTTTTTATCGATGAGAAAACAACTGATCAGATCGTTGAATTTTATGCTAATGCAACGAGAGCGGAGCTTTTCTCTTCGGAAACAAATACTTTTGTTAAAAGAAAGATAACCCTTGAGGAGAAAAAGCCCTCGGTTGAAAAAAATGCGGTTGTCCATACTTTCAAGATAACCGATATTGATTTTGTTGATACAGATAATGTTTCTGAATTTGTCTCCGATATCGTTGAAAATATTTTTATTGAACTTACATCCAATCTCGGAAAAAAATACGTTTCAACATTGATCTATATGTACGGTGCAAGCTATGAGGTAACTTACGATCCCGAGACGGGCAGTGTCACCGAAATGCTTTTACATATTGCACTTGTTGTCGGCGATGATTTTGATCAGGTTGATAATCTTATCGCAACCATTATCAAGCCCAAGGCTGACGAATGGCGTGAATATCCCGCCGCAAAGCAGATAATAGAACTTAATAATTATATCCTTGACGGTCATTTGCAGTATGATATCAAAGGCACGCAAAGAAAAAGCACAGTTCAGTTCGTGGCTCACGGTAAAGGCGTTTGCGAAGAGTATGCAGGCCTTACAGCTCTTTTCCTTGACGAACTCGGATTTGAAAATATGCTTGTCCGCGGCTATGCCGTTGTTGATAAAGAAAATGTTGAGCATGTCTGGAATCTTGTTAATATAGACGGAGCATGGTATCATCTCGATATTCTTTGGAACGGCCCCATTGACGAAAAAGGTTCCCATACCGATATTACTGCCGATTATCTTCTTAAATCAGCAAAAACATTCAAAAAAGATCATCTTACACTTGCTGTCTATTATTCCGATTCCGAAAAAGCAACTGCAGACTACGATCTTTCGGAATATATCTATAACGGTGATATCGTAACTCCTCAGATGAAGCTTGATATCGCAAGGGAAGCACTTTCCGAAGCTATCGATGCCGCTTTTGACGTTTGCTTCAGATACAGCTCTAAATACACTGTAGATTCCGTTAACCGAATGACGCCTGTTTACGATGCGGCTAAAAAGGTATACAATGACGAGAGTGCTACTGTTGAACAGATCGATGCTGAAACAGAAAAGGTAAAAAATGCTCTTGCAAAATATGTTGTTGTTTTTCAGGAAGCAGATAAATCAAAGCTTTATAAATCCTTGAGCCAGGCATATGAGTGTATGCTTTACGATTTTGCTCTTTATACCGCAGAAAGCGTAAAAGCACTCAGTGCGCCTTACGAGGCGGCTGTTGCAGTTTACCAGAACAAGTATGCAACTCAGAAAGAGGTAGACAACGCACGCAGTAATCTCAAAAAAGTTCTTAACAAGCTTGAAAAAATAGTTGTTGAAGAGCCTGAAGTTGAGGTCGTTCCCGATACCGGTACACAAACACCCGATACAACAACTCCTGTTGTTCCCGATAATACCACAGATACTCCGATCGTTATAACTCCCGTAACACCTCTTCCCGATGAAACTATACCCGAGCTCGGTCAGAACCCCACGGAGGAAGATGTAACCGGAGAGGAAATTGAATCAGAGGAGATCGGCGAAACTCCCGCAGATGCGCTTACTCCCGAAGAAACTCCCGATGAGGATGTTTCAGAAGAAGAAATAACAGAGGAAGAAGATCCTTCTTCCGATGAAAATATTCCGACCGAAGAAGAAACTGTTCCCGAAGAATCTCCTGAAAATAATGTAGAGGAAAACGGTAACAATGAAGAAGAAAAGCCTGTTGTTACTCCTCCTGTAGTAACTCCGAGTGAGCCTTCTGCAATCGATACAGATATTATTATTTATGCTGTTGGCGCACTTATTGCTCTTGGCGGTATAATTTATCTTATTGTTTCTAAAATCCGCAGCGGTAGTGCTGATGCCGAAGACGAAGACGGTTCCGAAGAGGAAAATGTTGAAAAAACATCTTCCGAAGAGCCTGCAGAATCTTCTGAAAACGTTGAAGATGCAAAAGCTGAAGAGGTAAAGGCTGAAGAAACCGAAGTGCCTGCGGCGGTTGCTCCCGTTGTTGAAGAAAAAACTGAAGAAAAGACAGAAGAAGCAAAAGAAGAGGATGTTAAACCCGAAGAAAATTCTGAAGAGAAAAAAGAGGAAGCATCCGACGAACAGGCAAAAACCGATGATGTAAAAGAAGAAAATAAAGAAACAGAAGCTTCGGCAGAAGCAGAAACTTCTGAAAAAACCGAAGAGGTTAAAACAACCGAAGATAAATCCGAATCTTCCGAAGCAGTGATTGTTGTTGCTGAAGAAAAAGAAGAGGAGAAAAAAACCGAAGAGACGGCTGAAGTTAAAGCTGCCGAAGAAGTTGTTGATACCGCTGCGGAAAATGCCGAGCCTGCCGTTGAAATTTCCGAGGCATCGGAAGCCTCTGATGAAAAGGAATCTTCTGTTGAAGCGACTGAAGAAAAATCGGAAGATGTGAAAGAAGAAACCGAGGCAACTCCCGCTTCTGAGGAGAAAACAGAAACAGCGGAAGAAAATACTGAAGTTAAAACAGAAGAAATTTCTCATGTTGAAAAGAAAAATCAGGAAAAGGCTTCAAGACTTTTAAATTATTTCTCTGCAAAAAACGAGAAACTTAAAAAGAAAGAAAAGGCTGATAAATAATGAGTGAATGTGCTATTTCAACTCCGCATATCTCCGCTCCGCCGATACCGTATGCAAAGACGGTGCTCATGCCCGGTGATCCGTTGAGAAGTAAATATGTAGCTGAAAAATATCTTGAAAACGCTGTGCTTGTTAATAATGTTCGCGGTGTTCAGGGGTATACGGGTACATTTAACGGCAAACCTGTTTCAATAATGGCAAGCGGAATGGGTATGCCTTCGATGGGGATCTACAGCCATGAGCTTTATTCTCAGTTCGGTGTTGAAACGATAATAAGAATAGGTTCAATGGGTTCATATTCGTCCGTGTTAAAGCTTCGTGAGGTAGTTTTGGCTATGGCGGTATCTACGGATTCATCTTTTGTTGAACAATTCGGACTTCCGGGGACATTTTCTCCCTCTGCTGATTGGTCACTGCTTAGAAAAGCTGCTGAAACCGCAGAGTCGAGAGGATTGAAATACACTGTCGGAAATATTCTTTCATCTGACCGTTTTTACGATGATGATCCGGACTCGTATAAAAAATGGATGAAAATGGGTGTTCTCGGTGTTGAAATGGAAAGTGCTGCTCTTTATTCCGTTGCAGCTCGTCTCGGAAAAAAAGCGCTGACGGTGCTTACTGTTTCGGACATCCTTGAAACCGGAGAAAAGCTTTCATCTGAAGAACGTCAGACTTCGTTTGACGATATGGTTCTTCTTGCTCTTAATTTAGCTTAAATAAAAAATAAAGCGGCTTTGTTTCAAGGCCGCTTTCGGTTATATATCGGAGGTGGATTTTATGGCAGAGATATGGGACGGATATTTTGCGGACGGAACACCTGCAGGTGTTGATATTGTCAGAGGAGAAAAAATACCCGATGGACTTTATCATCTTGTGTCCGAAATACTTATCAGACATAATGATGGTGATTTTCTTCTTATGCTTCGGGATCCGTCAAAACCTAATTTCGGCGGGTTTTATGAATCAACATGCGGCGGTTCTGCATTGAAGGGCGAGGATCCGTTGACGTGTGCGAAAAGAGAAATGTATGAAGAAACGGGCATTGAAGCTGATGTTTTGGAATCGATCGGGGTATATGTTTCTCATGATACGATATATCATAATTATATTTGTACTGTCGATTGCGATAAAAATTCGGTCAGGCTTCAAGTCGGGGAGACCGTTGATTTTAAATGGGTAACAGAGCAAGAATTTGCTGATTTTGTTAACTCCGATAAAATGATACCTGTT
>CAJGDF010000156.1 GCA_904502105.1 uncultured Clostridia bacterium | reverse complement strand
CACAATCTTACGATAAAGGCTCAGGACAATGTTGTTAAAGGCGAACTCGGTGTAGGTCCGAGAGCGTTTACGGATGTTAAAGTTCCGTTCAAATCAATCAAATGGGTCGATAACGGCGAAGAACTCAACTTCACACAAAATCTTGACAACGGTCTTCTTTGTGTTGACTGCACAGGTTATCCGTACGGCACAAACATGGTCGTAAGAGTTGCTGTGGCTGATGCGCTTTAATAAAATTTATTTGGAGATATCTAATCTCTGCAATCTCAAATGCGCGTTTTGTCCGGGAACAAAGAGAGAAAAAAGGCGGATTTCAACAGAAGAATTTTCCCGGATCGCAAAAAAGATACGACCTTTTTCAAGCTATCTGTATTTTCACATAATGGGAGAACCGCTTTGTCATCCGAACCTCAGAGAATTTCTTGATATAGCGGGCAAAGAGGGATTTAAGGTTATTATAACAACAAACGGGACGTTGCTTTCAAAGCTTTCCGAAACACTCCTCTCCTCCCCTGCGCTTCACAAGGTCAATATTTCTCTTCATGCATTTGAGGCGAACGATCTTTCCGTTCCGTTTACCGATTATCTTGACGGATGCTTTTCTTTCGGCAAAGCCGCAGAGGGTAAAAAAATAATCTCATACAGATTATGGAACAGCGGCGGACAGGATAAAAAAAACGATGATATAATTGACAGAGCAAGAGAATTCTTCAACGGTCAATGGGTTGAGGAACGTTCAGGTATACGTATCGGTAATAAAATATACATTGAACACGGCGATAAATTCGACTGGCCGGATCTTTCGGAGAAAGAAGGTTCTGATCATGTTTTCTGCTACGGATTACGCGATCAGATAGGCATTCTTTGCGACGGAACGGTCGTGCCGTGCTGTCTTGACCATGAGGGAGATATAGCCCTCGGAAATATTTTCGACGAAGAAATGGAAGATATTTTAAACAAGCCGCGAGCAAAGGCTATATACGACGGTTTTTCAAACAGAAAAGCAGTTGAAGAGCTTTGCCGTAAGTGCGGCTATGCAAGACGGTTCAAATAAAAAGACAAAAGCTATTGCATTTTTCGGTGCAATAGCTTTTTTATATCAATTTATGACTTGTTTCTTATTTTTGATCCGATCTGCGACTATCCACGGGATATGCATCACCGCAATAACTGCAGGAATAAGGATCGGATAACCTATAAGATGGTTTCCAAACATTTTTTTGAATGCGTAAAGCGGATTGCCCTTTGTTGCGGAACGAAGAAACATAAAATTCGTATCCCAAACGGAATTCGCCGCAAAAGCAACGCCTGCGAGAAGGAAAAGAACAGCAAGACAAGCAGGAACATACTTCAGTTTCGGTTTGATGTCGCCGCCGACAGTAAGCATCAGCGGGTAAAGTGCGAGAAGAAGATGCACCGTAAAACTGTGAATATGCATAAAATTTTCAATCGGAAGCTTTGTCCATGTCGGGAAAATCAGAGGCAAAACAGAAGCGGGAAGGCATATGGTATATAGGAAATTCCCGATCGCCTTTGATTTTGTTAAGGCATGAACTGCAATAATGAAAATATTTATACTGCAAAGCTGAAGCGGAAGATATTTCGGTATAAAATTATCGAAAGAAACAAGGCAAACGACTTTAAATATCTCGTCTGCAACTATAAGCGCCGCAACAGCATACCGCATTATATTCCTGTTCTTTTCAGATGCTTTTTTATACAACATACTGACCGCAATCAGAACTACCGCGCTGAATATCAGCCAGAATATATGACACGGGTCAAAGTGTGAAAAGCCTTTACCTTTGCCGATCGTTTCAACTGTTTCAAAAAAATATTCCATAACAAATTATTCTTTTACAAAATCAATTCTTCCTGTAAAAATATAATTGGGATCCATATTTTCTTCGCAAGTTGCTTTTGCAAGGCATTCGGGGCAATATTCTTTATCGAGGGCCTTAACGCCTTCTGCTTTAATAACGACATTGGGTTTTGCTTCAAACATCTTTTCGTTATAGTAAACAGAGAATGAAGCCGCAGTTGCACTCTCGATAACGATCTCATTCTTTTCACGGTCAAAGGATGCAACGATCTCGCCTTCAACTACGGACGGATCTGCGCCGAGCCAATAGAAATTGGTATGATTACGCATAGGAGCACGCTGAGCAAGGTTCCATACAACTCTGTCGGGGTAAGGATTACGTGTATGCTGTTTAAGGAAAGAAACGGCATGGGTATCCTTTTCGATATATTCGCGGTCGCCTTCACGGAGCCACTTTGCGTTATCCTTTATAACCGCTCTCGGAGTAAATTCGGGGTCGTTATCTCTGAAGTTATGTGCTTTATCGAAATGAACATTTGCTTCATGGATAAATCCGCCGTATTCTTCGGCAAGAGTGTCAAGATATTCATCGTATTCGGCAATAAGCTCATTACGGCGGAAGAAGTAGTCACGTTCGCCTGCCTGAATGATGAATGCCATATTTCTGAGGTTTTTCAAACGAACGCCGTTAGGACAACCTGCAGACATGTTTGCCGCAGCAAAACGGTCAGCCATGCTGGGAGTTACCATATAAACGCCGTCTCCGCCGCAGGAGAAGCCCATGATATAAACTCTGTTGGGGTCAACATTGTTAAACAGGATCATGTTGGATATAAGCTCATCGTAAAGAGGATAGCTTTCGGGGTTTGCATGAGCATTCCAGGTATCTCTTACACCGCGGCATGCAACGTAAATACCGTTTTTAACACCGTCACGGTAATAGACCTTCATATGCTCCCACTGACTGTTGTTCATGTCGGGAGTATCACTGTGACCGCCGCCGTGAAGAGCTATGTAAAGAGGATATCCGTTTTCATCGGGTTCGCCCATAACGGACATACCGTATCTCATGGTAACTTCGCCGAAAGGCATTTCACATTTCTCAATTTCTTCGAGTCTCTTGGGATTTTTCTTTTCACGTTCGCAAAAATCGTTCCAAACACGTTCACGAAGATTAGAAAGTTCTTTTTCTGTCATAATAAACACCTTTTATTCTTTCATGCAAAAAAATTCAATTATTTCGCCGTTAGGACCTTTGCAGAAGCCGAGACGTGCAACAAAGCCGGGAGTACCGACAACATTGGCTGTTTTGGGTTCAACTGTTATTTCGTAGCCTTCTTTTCTTACGGCTTCGATAAACACATCGGGATCATCTACGTTAAAAGCGAAATGAACGATCGGGCTTTCGGGTTTTTCAACATCTTTCTCAACTTCGAAAAGTTCGATACAAGCGCCGTCTTCGCACTCATACATAGCGCAACGGGACTTTTCTCCACCCCATGCTCTTACTTTTTTGAGACCGAGAAGCTCAGTATAGAATTTTTCGGACTTATCGAAATCCGCCGAATTTATAGCAACATGATGAAATCCTTTAATTATCATAATTTTACTGTCCTTTCCGATTTTTTATTACTCAATAAAGTTGGATGTAATCATAGCAACACCCCATCTGTCAAGGATCTCAACATTGGGAACTTCGTTTACAAGCCAGGGGTTAACAACAAGACCCGCATCATGAAGTTTTTTTACGATCTCCTCGGTAAGATGTTCAAAATAAGGAGAAATATCAATTTTGTTTGCAACAAGCTTTTCGATCATTTCATCTTCAACTTTTCCGCAGCCATACTGAGCAGGATGATCGGGGAGCTGTTTACGAAGAGCCATCAACGTATCCCATGTTCCTGAAATAAATACAACATGGTCAAGATAATCCTCCTCTTTGATAATAGCGATAAGATCGGTCATATCCTGATCGTCAAATTTGCCTTTAAGTTCAAGGAAGCATACTTTTTCGTAATGCTTGCAGATGCGGATATATTCATCAAGAGTGGGAACGATAAGGTCGGAACGGGTTCTCTTTTCCCAATAATCCTTCATTCTGTACTGACGAATCTCTTCGAGTGTAAGATCACATACTTTAGCGTCAACACCCATCATACCATTGAGTTCACCGTCGTGAAAAACTATAAAATGACCGTCTTTTGTTCTCTGGGTATCGGTTTCAACACCGTAGAAGGATCTCTGACCTGCAGCAACAAAAGCAGCATTGGTATTTTCAAGTTCAAGACCGCAAAGACCTCTGTGCGCTATCATTTTAGCTTTTTTATTGGGAACTTTTACAGTATCTCTCAAAGTTTCTGTTATAAGTTTACCGGGAACGAACTGATCCATAATTATTTTCCTCCCAAAATGTTTTTTTTAAATTTATTCTATAAAGTTTGAGGTTATCATATCAACGCCCCATTTATCGAGGAGTGCGACATTTTCAACTTCGTTTACGGTCCAACAGTTGATCTCAATGCCTTTATCATGAAGCTTTTTAACGAGTTCTTCGGTAAGACATTCAAAATAAGGGTCAATGTCAAGTTTATTTGCAACGAGTTTTTCAATCAGCTCATCATCCACTTTACCGCAGATATATTGAGCAGGATGATCGGGAAGCTGTTTGCGGAGATTGATAAGAGAATCCCAGTTACCCGAAATAAAAACCACATTATCAAGATAATCTTCTTCTTTGATAAGAGCAAGCATATCTTCAATATCTTTATCGCTGAAATAATCTTTTAGTTCAAGAATGCAGACTTTTTTATAATGCTTGCAGATCCGGATGTATTCATCAAGAGTGGGAACGATGAGGTCAGACCTCTTTCTCTTCTCCCAGAAATCCTTCATCTGATACTTGCGGAGCTCTTCGAGAGTTATGTCT
>CAJGDF010000155.1 GCA_904502105.1 uncultured Clostridia bacterium | reverse complement strand
TATATTTGCCCATCTACCATAATCATATATGGCATAGAATCTTCGACAGATCTATTATGAAATATACCTATACATATTGCTCCGAACAAAAGAACAATTGTCAATGAGATTATGATATAAGTTTTCTTTTTCATACAATCCACACTCCTTTGTCAAATCCGGTTTTCTCGAACTGTTTTGTATCTGTGACAGACTGTTTGACAGCTTGGGATCTATCTTTTTTCTAATATGTAGCCTGAAAATTTCAACCATATATCCACATGATCTTTTTCCGACATTTCGCCCAGTTCGTTATCTTTTCCCGTTAGCTTTCTTTCTTCAAAGATTTCGTTGTAAAGTATGTTAAAGCCGCATTCAACAAATAATTCTTCCCATTTTTTGCTTTGTTGAATAAAACAATCCCAGGGCTGTTTATTATTTGATTTGAATAATTCTAATATTTGAGTAATATTTGCCCATTCGTTTTCTATTGCATAAAGTCTTCCGCCAACCTTTAATGTGCGATATATCTCGGACAATGCTTTTTGATATCCGTCGTTTCCGTTTCTTGTGGATGATATGCCTATAAAACTGCTGTATGCCGAAACCGAACCGTCATTTATGGGGATGTTAAACAATGAAAACTGCGCAAATCCGAGATCAGCGTATTTTTCATGGCTGTCAAGATATTTTTTCCATTCGTTCAGCACCGAAAAGCTTGCATCTGTTGCAAGGCAGGGGAAAGATGGCGCCATCTTCTTTATTGACGGAATAAATCCCATCCCCGGTCCGCATGCGAGATCTATTATATTTTCATGCCCGTTTATTATTTGTTTTAACATCTGCTCCGTGCATTTGTTTTCAAAAAAAGCCGTTGTGTTCCATTTGTTTTTAAATCCGATCTCATGCCAGAATTGAAAATCAAGCTCGTCAAAATGATCACCGTCCCTTTCGTTCCCGAAACGGTAAATTCCGTCATGTTCACTGTCGGGAGCTTTCATAAACAGATTTTTGAATATATCGATCATAGTTTAAAACCTTTCGTTGTTTGTTCCGCCTTTACAGAAACTTCAGCAGCCCGAGTATCAGCAGATGAAGCGGATAAAATGCGTAGTTAAAATATTGAAACGCTTTGCTGTGATATCCCTGTTTGCCTTTGCAGAGCCATATCGGGATCAGCGCGATCAGCGCAATGCCCTGCCTTGCAATGAAATATGTTTGCCCGAAAATATCGATCTCGTAGGATAAGCCGCCGAGCATCTCAAAATTGATATAGTAAAGGCATATAGCCTGACCGATGTAATGCCACCATTTTTTGCCTCTGAAAAAGTAAAAAACAAGAACCGTCAGTATGCCTGCATTGTAAAAGTCAACAAAAGTGATTATGCCACCTATATATCCGATAATAACGGCAGCCGCGCCGACTAAAATACGTATCCATATCTGCTTTTCTTTTACCTTTTCGTTCCACGCGATAAGCCCGACCGAAATAAGAAAGCTCCAGAGGACGTTCTGGTGTATCGGGTAAAACAAACTGCTCCCCATCGCAAGATTGAAAGGGATCTCGGATATCACCGCAAATATCAGCAGCCTGCAAACGTATTTTTTCAGGCTTTTTGTGTGAAAATAGCCTTCAACGATCATAAACGCATAGATCGGGAACGCAAGTCTGCCGATGCACGTCAACCAGTCGTTTCCGGGCACGATTGTCCCCCATAAATGATCGCATAGCATAAACAGCATCGCCATAATATGCAGTGAAAATGAGGTCGTTTGCAGTCTGAATTTCTTTTCTTCGCTCATGATCTATCATCTCCTTTTATTATTATAGCACATCTGCAAGTATTTTTCAATATCCCAAAAAACGGAGGTCATCCCTCCGTTTTTATATCTGATTTTTTTATTCGATTATAAATTCCGCATAAACCGTCTCTTTATCGTAATCGCCGGTCTCTCTGAAATTCATGATCTCTTTTCCAATCCGATATTTTCCTGCGGGTAATTTACCGTAAAGCCATTCCCAATCAATGTCCCAGGAGACCGAGCTGTCTTTTGTGATTATCCACGCTTCCGAGGTCCAGCCAATGTCATATTCCTGCGGCAGATATTCAACATTCGTCCATTCTTCGTCATATCTTTGAATAAAGTAATAGCTTCCCGTGTCCAGCTCCGCAACGTTTTCTCCGCCCGACTGCTCACATATAACAGTCAAGCCTTTCGGTGTTACATTTTCCGCTTTTAACGTGATTCCCCAGTCGTTTTGAGAGGCTTGCTGAATGTTGTTTTCGCTGCTTTTCTCTATCGCTTCATTTTCGTTTAACGTACATCCCGTAACCGCCAAAGCGCAAGCCAATGTTAAAATAAATAATTTGATTTTCATGAGACAGTCTCCTTTATTGTTTTACTTTATTAGACTAAAAAAATTTGTAATTGTTCCGCAAAAAAAGTAACGCGAAGAAAATCCTCGCGTTACGATATATTTATTTCTTTGTAATTGTGATCCAGCAATAGCCATCGGAACAGGTTATTTCGATTTCGTTGCCGTGAGCATCTTTAATTTCCCACTCGTATTCGAAATTTTCAATTCCGCCCGTTTCTTCAACTGTAAAGCCGTAGCCCTTTAATGCTTCGATATAATCGATGATCGTCTGTTTGTCTTCTTCGTAGCCGATATTATTGCCGTTGCTGTCTGTCAGAACTGATGTTTTTAATCCGCCAAGCTCCATTTCGTAAACATTGTCGCTTTCCTTGCTTGTTGTCCATCCGCTGAACGGGATCTTGGGTAACAGTGATTCAAATTCATTTGATGTCCATGTGTTGTCAAATGCAGGCTGTGTTGCTTCTTCAGTATCATTTGAGCTTTCAGCTTCGGTAAAGTCGGAAGCAAGGTCTAAACTTATGTTGTATTCAGAACCGAATTGATTGAAAACGATCTGATCGACATTTTCGTTTACTCCCATGAAAATCAGAGCGCTTCCGTCATATGTCTGCAGTTCGTTTTCATAATCTTCTTTTGATAAAGGACCGACGGTGGCATTAAATCCGCATTTTAACAATGTGTTGCAGTAATCAACTATATCTTCATATTGGGTGTTTTCCGCCGAACCGTAGATCGTAAAGATATTATCTGTTTTGTTATGTCCGACATTACATTCAAACGGAGGCTTGGGAATCGGCATTTCGTATTCATTGCCTGCCCATTTTTTATCAAATACGATTTCTTCAGGCACTTCTGTTTCTTCTTCCTGTGTGTTTTCTTCAACAAGAATTTCTTCTTCAACAGGTTCTTCGTCTGTAGTTTCTTCTGTCTGTTCTTCTTCGGGTTCGGCAGGAGTTTCCTCTGCGGGCTGTTCGTTATTTTCTTCGGTCTGCTCCTTATTTTCAATAACGGTGTCGTTTTCTTCAATTTCTGTCTGAGTGTTATCGCAGGCAATAAGGGAAAGCCCCATGATCGCTGCCAATAAAAGTGCTGATATTTTTTTCATTTTTTTCTTCCTTTATATTTTTTAGAGTTTTAATTATATATTATTTTTTAGAGAAAGTCAATATAAATCAATGTTTGTTTTATTTTTCAACATATTTTTTTCTTAACCCCATAGACATTTTTGATTTTCTATGATATAATTAAAAAAATTATTCTTTTCAGGAGAATTTTTATGAATAAAACAATTAAACAGGTTCTTGAAAACCGTGATGATAACCATATGCTGCCTTTCTTCTGGCAGCACGGTGAAGACGAAGCAACTCTTCGTAAATGCATGAAAGCCATTCATGAGGCGAACTGCAGAGCGGTATGCGTTGAAAGCCGTATCCACCCCGATTTTGCAGGTCCGGGCTGGTGGCATGATATCGATGTTATCATGGACGAAGCACGCAAACGCAATATGAAGGTATGGATCCTTGATGACCGTGTCTTCCCCTCAGGTGCAGCTAACGGTGCGCTCAAAAATCAGCCCGACTCAATGTGCAAACAGAATGTATTTATGACGAAGTATACCGTCAGCACAAACGGCCCCGTAGATATCGATCTTTACGCCGAAGGCCTTATGGAGATACATAACTGTAACGGCACTCCCGCAAGAGTTTTTGAAAATGATGAGACCGTTCTTTTTGTTATCGCAAGAAATGCAGACGGTCAGATTCTCGATATTACAGACTGTGTTGAAAACAGAACACATCTTAAATGGAATAAACCCGACGGCGAGTGGAATCTGCAGATCGGTGTCCGTTCACGTAACACAGGCGGCAGACGCGAGCATATCGGCATAATTGAAGACGAAGGCGTTCAGCTTTATCTTGATTCCGTTCATGAACTGCATTGGCAGCATTATGCCGATGATTTCGGAAAGACCTTCATGGGCTTCTTCTCCGATGAGCCTGAGCTCGGCAACGGTCCCACCTATGCAAAGAACAATTTCCTCGGCACAGATCAGGATCTCCCCTGGGGTCCCACTATCGAAAATCTTATGATCGAGGCGCTCGGTGAAAATTGGCGTGAGCTTTTAACATATCTTTGGACTGACGGCGAACCTGCTCCCCGTGTACGCGTGTTGTATATGGATCGCATTACAAAGCTCGTCCGCGAAAAATTCTCCAACAAGATCGGTAATTGGTGTATGGCGCGCGGTATCAGATATATCGGCCATCTTATCGAAGATGACGGTCAGCACTGCCGTACAGGTTCAACTCTCGGCCATTATTTCCGCGGTCTTCAGGGTCAGCATATGTCCGGTATCGATAATATCGGCGGTCAGGTAATGCCTCAGGGCGAGGATGACACCCCCGGTTATTTC
>CAJGDF010000154.1 GCA_904502105.1 uncultured Clostridia bacterium | reverse complement strand
TTTCCATTTTTTCAACGTTCCTTTCGTTAAATTTTTATCGTCGGATAACAATCGATATATTATATCACAATATCTGCAAAAAGTCAATGGCAATCGAGCGGATATATTCTTAAAAATGTAAAACAGAGCCGAAAAAAGCTCTGTTTCAGTGTTTTTTATTTTGTTGATAAAAATTATTTTTTTGATCCGCTTTTTATTCTTCAGCCGTTTCGAACCAACCGAGAAGAACAGCCGTAGCCGGCCAGCATGCGCTGACTCTCCATGTTTCGCCGGGTCTGTTGAGCGCATCGGATACGTTGATCTGTTCGCTTAACATTCCTTTCAAAAACGGACTGTCAAACGTTGAACCGAAGAATTCGCCATCATATCTCGTTATGCAGTTTATTGCCGCAGCTTTGACTCGGAAATAAAGTTCGGTCCATCTGCTGTCGCCTGTTTCTTTTCCGAGGTCGTAAAGGAATCTTGCCGAGTTTGTACAGATTCCGGGACCCACGTGTCTGTTCTGAACGTTTGCAAGGACGCCGCCGCACACATTTACATTCTCAAGCATCGATCCGCAGGGGAACGGCGGAACGTAATTTACTACCCATGTCGCAAAAAGTTTTGCGGCATCGGTCGCTTTCTTCAGATTATCTTCTCCGCCGAAAAGTTTGTATCTTTCAAGCAAAGCGTTCGTCAACGCCCCGATACTTTCGGAGTCGTCCGCTTCTTTTATATCTACGGGGCCGCCGTTGCAGCGTCCCGTGATCACGCATCTTTCGTAATATACATCGCACGCTTCTTCAAAGCATTTTCTTATTTCTTCGTTTTCGGGGAATATTTTTGTACCTTCCGAAAGCGCAAGTACGCAAAAGCTTCCCGCCCCTGTCATTTTTCTTGTCGTTTTAAGATCTTTACTTTCGAGATCCCAGTATATTCCGAAATCTTTTTCTCTTTTCCAGAGACCTGTCAATACATTCATTCCGAGTTCGAAATCTTTTTCCCAATCGGGATGTGAATAACCGTTTTCTTTTTCGAAACGTATTGCCTTGCCGAGATATGTCAGGTAATCGGAATAAAATCTGCAGTGAGTGTATGCGTTGCTGTACTCTTTGTGATCTTTCGTCATCCACGCTTCGCCGTCATAAACACAGTATTTGACTCCGGACGGAGAATTGCCGTGTGTAGAAAGAAAATCAATGAATTTTACAGCGAAATCACGGTATTTGCCTCCGAATTTCAACATTGGCAACGCCGTCATTGTTCCGTCACACCAGCCGATCATTATGTTCCATTCCGCAGCCCCACCGTACGGCCAGGAGCCTTCGACGTTTGTGAAAGCATTGAGGATCATCGGCTCTCCTTTGGGTGTTATTACGGAATGTTTTTCGTATACCCAGTCTCTTACAAGCTTTGCGCCTTCGTTTTCTTCGATCTTCGGCGTATTGTGGGCAGGATAAAAGTCCGATCGGATCGCTTTTTGCCAATGATAGTCAAAAAGATCGCAGACCGTGTTGCATTCAAATTCGTTTCTCGAAAATCTTATGCTTATAATGTCTCCGCAGTTCCATGTATACGGCAAACGTGTTCCGTTAAATCCCTGGTGTCTGTATATCTTTTCTTCTTTCGCAGGTGCATATACGGTAAACGAGGCGTTCTTTGAATCAAACGCAACACCGTTCCATCCCGCAGAAGACATGGGCGATATGTCGTAATGATAACCGATTTTTCCCTGCTTCATTAATACTGTCGGGAAAGATGCCGCAGAAAGAGACGCTTCGAAAACAGGATTTTCTCGGTTGATTTTCGGGATCGGATTCAACAGACTTTGTTCGTTGCCGTTATAGTAAATGCCGGGAACAAGAGTATAGTCTTCATTATTGTTTTTCCATGAGAAACGTATGCCAACAAAACCTGTTATCGGTTCCGAACTGATGTTTATTACTTTCAGATACCAATTGTTTTCATTTGAAACAAGTATCTGATATCTTAAACCGTCTTTTTCGGTAAAATAGTGCTTGTAGCCTCTTGTTGTTTCTTCCTGCCAATTGTCTGCTACTGTTTCGTTTTGATAATCGGTGCAAAAAACAACATCGAAAGGAAGATCAAATATCATAAAAACCTCTCTGATTTATAGTTTATTGAGATATGATTAAAAATCTTTATTTACAACCTTCGGTTCTCCCTCAAGCTTTGTCGGGTCTGCAAGATATTCAGCAAAACGTTTGAATGCAGTGGCGTAGTATGCGCCCGAACAGATTCTTTCGTCCATAACAACGCCCATAGGCATACAGCGGACAAACTCTATTCCGTCCGCTTTTCTCTTGGGGATTTCGCGAAGATTACCTATCGCAATTATCTGGCTTACTGTGCCGAAATCGTAAATGTGATGATATATATGGTTCGTTCTTAAGCTGCCAAGGTTTGTAAGAACCATACTGCAGTGGAACGGGCTTGCGTCTATTATCGCTTTGGGCAGAAGACCGTGCTTGTCCATCCATTTGAGTGCATTTACGGCAATTCTCATAAGAAAAGTCATACCGCAAAGTGTTTTGATTATCTGGTCGGTCTTGTTATTGCTGTCATCTTCTCTGTTTTTTTCGATGTATTCATCCATTTTGTTCTGAACATCATAGATGCTGTCTTCAACGTTGAGATAGAGCTTTGACATGGTTTCTCTTTCGAGAGATCCGGATTTGAGAACGACCATTCCCACAGTGAGTTCGTTTCTTGCAAAAACTTTTCGGTTAACAATAAATCTGTTTAACTGCTGATATTCTGCGCAGGTGCGGGCGTATGCGGCGGAAACAAGAGACAGATGACTGATTTTTAAGCCTTCCTGCCGCTTTGCTCTGATGTATCTGTCCATAGGCTCTACGGGGATATCGATCGTTATGTAATTCTGTGAATCGCTCCTTTTATCCATAATATGAGGAACGATCGAGTACATCGGATCTATTTTCTTCAATCTTTTTCCGTCTTTTCTCATAAAAATCTCTCCAAAAAGTCAGATAAAATTAAAATTTCTCGTGTATACTGTTCATATCTGTTTCTTTAAACATTATATCACAGATTTCGATTTGTGTCAAGTTTTGTCGATGAAAAGCGGCTTGATTGTGATTTGCGGAAAATATTCTTTAGATTTTACAAAAAAATCATTAAATCCCTATTGACATTTTGGGAAAATATGATATAATGCTTTACTGTGACTGTTTGTGTAAAGGGGGATGTTCTATGTTGATAGACATTTCGTCCGTACGTAAAAGCGATGGTTCATCTCTTCGTATTGATTCCACTTTCGATCTCGGAGAGCTTGCGCCCGGATTCAGTGATGTTCGTGCTGAAGGCGAAGTCCGAAATACTTCCGGTATCGTTTCTATGAAACTTCGTATAAGCGGCGTTTATTCGTCGGTATGTGACAGATGCGGCAACGATGCAACTCTTTCCATTAAAACGGAGATTGACACCGTTTTTGAGGCTGACGGCACAAAAGACGATTCCGTATCTTTTACGGACGGTCGTATCGATCTCGATAAAACAGTTGGGGATGCCCTCATACTGTCCGTTCCTATGCAGATCCTTTGTTCTGAGGATTGCGAAGGTGTGACCGGCGAGTGGTACGAAATAATTTCAGATGAAGATGTAAACTAAATTCACATTTTGCTTTTAGCATTTTGCGATTTAAAATAAAGGATGGTGTAAAAAATGATAGCTCCCAAGAGAAGAATTTCCAAACAGAGAAAGCATAAGAGACGTTCCAGCGTCTGGAAACTTGACATGCCCGGTATGGTCAAATGCTCGCACTGCGGCGAATACCATCTTTCCCACCGTGTATGCGGCCATTGCGGTTACTATAACGGCAAAGAAGTTATAAAGATGGAAGAGGAAAAGAAAGACGCGTAATTGCTTCGGCAGTTATGTTCGCATGAAGATGGGAGGATCGTTATTTGAAAAAATAGCGGTTCGCCCGTCCGTTTTTGCTGTCTGGAATAATTATTATGTCTTACATTACTGATATTTCAAAATCAAGCCCCTTTTTCGGAAAACTTCAGAACGGCGACGAGCTTCTTTCCGTAAACGGGCATAAAATACACGATATACTCGATTATATGTATCATACGGTTGCCGACGATGTTTCTGTCTGCGTTCTTCGCGACGGAAAAGAACTCAATGTAACCGCAAAAAATAAAACAGGTCATCTCGGTCTTACATTCGACTCTTTTTTGATGGATAAACACAGAAGCTGTAAAAACAAATGCGTTTTCTGCTTTATCGATCAGCTTCCCAAGCATATGAGAGACACTATGTACTATAAAGATGACGATTTTCGCCTCTCTCTTCTTCAGGGTAACTATGTAACTCTTACAAATCTTACTCCCGAGGATGTTGACCGTATCTGCGAGCTTCGGGTTTCTCCTCTTAATGTTTCCGTTCATGCAACCGACGGAGATGTTCGTGTTCGTATGATGAAAAATCCCAATGCGAAAAATATAATGCAGCTTCTTGAACGTTTTTCCGATGCGGGCATAAATCTTCGCTGCCAGATAGTTCTTTGCAAGGGATTTAACGACGGAGAAATTCTCAAAAAATCTCTTGCGGATCTCAAGGCGCTTTTCCCCGCTGTTTCATCTGTTTCCGTTGTTCCTGTCGGACTTTCAAGATTCAGAGACGGGCTTGAGCCTCTTGTTGCTTTTAACGCCGAAGAGTGTGCCGAGGTTATCGATATCGTTGATTCATTCGGTGACGCATGTGCTGAAGAATACGGGACCCGTATATTCTACTGCTCCGATGAGTTTTATGTTACAAGCGGCAGACCTGTTCCC
>CAJGDF010000153.1 GCA_904502105.1 uncultured Clostridia bacterium | reverse complement strand
GTCAGAGAAGCCGTAATTCCAATCAGATTTACCGACATATTCATAGTCACAGTACGGGAATTTGCGTTCAACATTATTCTTGGTATATTCATACATTACATTTTCATATTTGATCGGCAAAGATAATACAAGTGAACCGCATTTTACATTTTTAAGATTGTAAGGACGGTTAACAAAATAAGGAACTGTTTCATATGATATTACAATAGAAGTATCGGAATTTGCTTCAATATCAAAATTCAAATCGGAGCATTTATCTGTTTTATTACCGTTAACAATAAGGTTTTCAGCAAAAGACGGAATTCTGATCTTGAATTTAAAGGATTTATCCGATTTGATCTTATATGTAAAAGTATTTTCAAAAGGATAATTAGTCTCAACAGAAATAGAAACACCGTTATCGTTAAGCTCTGAAGGAACAGGAAGTACGTTAACGATAGTATCATTATTATGCATAAAAGCAGAAAGTGCAAATTTAGGCCAACCCTGATGGAGGTTAGAAGTGCAGCAACCGTAATGAGGCTCAAGACCGAAGATATGAGCATCATTTTCATTTGTTCTGAAAAGGGATTTACCGGGGAATCTGATACATGCGATCTGATTACTCATCTGGTCATACTGATGTGTCCACATATCGTCGCTGATCGTTGCGGGTAATGCATTAAAAGCAAGAACCTCAAGTCGTTCTGCCCATTTGGGATCACCGGTTCGAGCATAGAGATGTTCGAAAGAATACATCTTATCAACTACAGCACAGAGCTCTGTTCCCTGAATGGGGCTTAAACCTGAAAGACATTCATCACCGGTAAACAAACCGACAGGTGTTCCGTTATATGAATAAAGAATATTATAGAGCTTTTCAGCAAGATCAGTATATTCATTACCCAAAAGGTCGCAGGAAACAGCTTCTTGTTTCAACATCATTACAAGGTTAACTATATGAGTGTCCCATGTCCATTTATTAAGCGGACGTTTCCACTGTGGAATAAAATCATTATAATCAACACCCTGACTCTTAACGATTTTAGCAAGTTCCCCTATCCACGGCTCATCAAAACGTTCACTGATAAAATTCAAACCGATAAAACATTCAAACCAACGATGTCTGCCCCAACCGAAAAGCTTTAATTTTTCTGAAGAAAGAAGATCGTAGAAGTTTTTCATTATATCATAAACGACTTTAACAATGCTTTCGTCACCGGAACAATCATAATAAACAATAAGAACCTTAGCTATCAGGTAAATAACCCAAGGATCATAATTAGGAATGTTCTCCTCTGCGCAGGGACAAATCCAACCATCGGGACGCTGATGTTCAACGATATGTTTTATATATTTTTTTGCTCTTGAAATCAATTCTTCATCTTCAAGAAGATACGCAAGAGGAATGAAACCATCAAGCCAATAAGGAAGACGTTCCCAGCTTTCAGCGGAGCCGCCTACCCAGCCACTGTCTCTTACATCGGGCCAAACTTTATCAAGATTACCGCTCAGACCTTCAGCCTGGATCTTAAGTTGTTTTAAAAGCCAACCTTTAGGCTTGAGTTCATTTGAAGTATAAAATTTGTACATAAAATCAACTCCTATTATATTAATTCGACTTGGGGCACAATTACTCCAAGTCGAAAAAAATTATACATTTTTAATTCCGAAACTTTCCTCGAGCATATCACAGGCAACAGAATACTGAGCCTCATCGATAAGACAAGAAATCTTTGTTTCAGATGTTGTTATAAGTTTTATCATTATATTTTTCGATCCGAATGCACTAAAAACAAAAGAAGCGACACCGCATCTTTCACGCATAGCCTCACCCGCAAAAGTGATTTTGCAGTTTTTAGTATTAATATCGGTTCGAAGTTCGGGATAAGAATTTTTAAAGAAACCGATCGTAGAAAGAACATTGGCAAGATCGGCATCATTAGAAGAAAAAGAAACTGTTTGATAAACGCCGGATGAAGGATTTAACGATATCATATCAACGTTCACGCCGTTTTCAGCGAGACATTCAAAGATTTTTGCAACGCTTTCGGAATTATTGGGAAGATTGTAAACTGTAACAAGAGTAATTTCGTTTTCAACATTAACAGAAGTAATAATATCCTTAATATCGTACTGCATGATAAAACTCCTTTTATTCGATAGTATCGCTCATTTTATAAAGACCTGCAGGCTTGTCCGAAACAAAAAGTGCGGCACGGAGAGCTCCGAATGCAAAAATTTTACGGGAACCTGCACTGTGGCTTATTGTGATCACTTCATCTTCACCTGCAAAAATAACATCGTGTTCACCCACAATTGTTCCGCCGCGAACGGAATGAATACCGATCTCATTCTTCTGACGCGCACGACGTTCAGAATGACGGTCATACGTATAATTGAACTGACGATCATCTGCTTCTGCAACAGAATCTGCAAGCATAAGAGCGGTGCCGGAAGGTGCATCAAGCTTACGGTTATGATGTTTTTCAACGATTTCAACATCATAATCCATACCGAGAGTTGCGGCTGCCTTTTTGATAAGTTCAGAAACAAGAGTTACACCGATAGACATGTTCGGGGAGAAGAATACAGGGATCTTTTCTGCTGCGGCTGCGATCTCGTTTTTCTGTTCAGCACTATAGCCCGTAGTAGCAAGTACAACAGGAACGGAATATTTGCAAGCATATGCAAGAACATCACTTAAAAGAGACGGATGCGAAAAATCAATTACAGCGCCTACAGGAGAAGTGACATTTGCGATTGATTTATAAACAGGAAACGGTTCTCCGCTACCCTCTTTTATATCAACGCCGGCACATATTCTCAACTGAGAAGAAAAACGTTCGGAAGCAGCGATTTCGGCTATCATTTTGCCCATAACACCGCGGCAGCCGCAAAGCAGAATATCAATCATTTAAAATTCCTCACAAATAAAAATCTATATTATTTAACGTCTTCAATAGCAGCTTTAAGTTTAGCGAGATTTGCTTCACCCATTTCATAAAGAGGAAGACGGCATTCACCGACATCAAAGCCAAGAATGTTAAGAGCGGCTTTAACGGGAATGGGGTTTGTTTCACAGAAAAGTGCATCAATAAGTTTGCAATACTTGATCTGAAGAGCAGCGGAAGCAGCTACATTTCCACGGAAATATTCTTCACAGATATCGTGTGTTTCTTTCGGCTTAATGTTGGAAAGAACAGAGATAACACCTTTTGCGCCGAGAGAAAGCATGGGGGTAATGAGACCGTCTTCGCCTGAATATATATCAAGATCGTCACCGCAAAGATCTCTTATACGTACAACATCATCAACTTTACCGCTTGCTTCTTTTGTGGCAACGATATTGGGATGTTTGCAGAGCTCTTTATAAGTATCGGGAGTAATTGTCATACCGGTTCTACCGGGTACATTATAAAGAATTGCGGGTAATTCAACAGCATCTGCAATAGTAGTAAAATGCTTGATAAGGCCACGCTGTGTGGTTTTATTATAATAAGGTGTTACGTTAAGATATGCATCTGCACCGACTTCTTTAGCATAACGGGTAAGTTCGATGGCATATGCAGTATCGTTACTGCCGGTGCCTGCAATAACGGGAACTCTGCCTGCAACCTTTTCTACAGCAAAACGGATACATTCTTTATGTTCATCATCGGTAAGAGTTGATGCTTCGCCTGTTGTTCCGCAAATAATTATTGCATCAGTTTTATTTGCAATCTGATATTCGATAAGTTCAGCGAGTTTCTCGTAATTCACAGTGAGATCTTTATTGAACGGTGTTACGATAGCAACGCCTGCACCTGTAAAAATAGTTTTTTTCATTAACATGATTCTCCGTAATTTCAATTAATCAAAATAACCTTTAGCGGCATAGAGTTCAGCCATTTCAATTGCGCCGCCTGCAGCGCCGCGAAGGGTGTTATGAGAAAGGGATACAAATTTGTAATCAAACTGAGAGTCTTCACGGAGACGGCCGATAGAAACAGCCATACCGTTTTCGAGATTGCGGTGAAGTTTTGCCTGAGGATAATTTTCCTCTTCAAAATAGTTAAGGAACTGCTTGGGAGCAGAGGGAAGACCGAGTTTCTGAGGTTCACCCTTATAATTACGCCAAATGTCGATTATTTCATCTTTAGAGGGCTTATTCTCAAAAGATGCAAATACTGCAGCAAAGTGACCGTCTGTAACGGGAACACGAAGACACTGGGTTGTGATAAGAGGAGCTTTTGCACAAACGATTTTACCGTCTTCAACTTTACCCCATACCTTGAGAGGTTCTTTTTCGGATTTTTCTTCTTCGCCTGAAATAAAAGGAATAAGATTGTCAACCATTTCGGGCCAAGTTTCAAAGTTTTTACCGGCACCTGAAATCGCCTGATAAGTACAAGCAAGTACCTTTGTTATACCGAACTTACGAAGAGGTTCGAGAGCAGGAACATAGCTCTGGATAGAACAGTTTGATTTAACAGAAATGAAGCCTCTCTTTGTACCGAGTCTCTTCTTCTGAGCAGCAACAACTTCGATATGATCGGGGTTGATCTCGGGAACGATCATCGGAACGTCATCTGTGAAGCGGTTTGCAGAGTTGTTGGACATAACAGGACATTCATGCTTTGCATATGCTTCTTCGAGAGCTTTGATCTCATCCTTTTTCATATCAACAGCGCAGAAAACAAAATCAACAGAAGAAGTGATATTTTCAATATCCGCAGTTGCATCCTGAACAACTATATTTTTCATTTTTTCGGGCATAGGGGTAGACATAAGCCAACGGTCGCCAACTGCTTCTTCGTAGGTTTTACCTGCGGAACGAGCAGATGCAGCAAGAGCAGTT
>CAJGDF010000152.1 GCA_904502105.1 uncultured Clostridia bacterium | reverse complement strand
TGCGGTGTTGATGCCGTAACGACCGATCAGGTTGCCGAGATCCTTGAATCCGCAGAAAAGATCTATACTGTTCTTAAAATAGACGAGGTAAACAACCTCGGTGCTGCAAGAGTAAGAATTCGCTCTCTTGTGTCTGCTTTATATGAACGCAAAGAATCCGGATTTAAGCCAAAAACTTCCGATTACGGCCTTAATCGTGTCGTTTTCACCGAAGAGATGAAAAAGAGACATACGATTATTGCTCCGCAGATGTCTCCTATTCATTTTGAGATACTTGAGGCTGTGTTTAACAATGCAGGCTATAATTTTGTCGTTTTAAATAACGCTGATAAAAAAGCCGTAGATGAAGGTCTTAAATATGTTAACAACGATGCTTGCTATCCTTCCATAATAGTTGTCGGTCAGCTTATAAGTGCGCTTAAATCCGGCGATTATGACCTTAACAATACTTCTGTTATCATTTCTCAGACCGGCGGCGGATGCCGTGCAACAAACTATATTGCATTCCTCCGTAAAGCAATGAAGGATGCGGGCTTCGGACATATTCCCGTTCTTTCACTCAATTTTGTCGGTATGGAGAAAAATCCCGGCTTTAAGTTTACAGCATCTATGCTACATCAGACAGTTATCGGTATTCTTTATGCTGATCTTATTTCAAGAGCATTCCTGCGTACTCGTCCTTATGAAAAAGTTAAAGGTACATCCGAAGCTCTTTATAAGAAATGGATGGATATCGTAAAGAAAAAGGCGATTTCGGGAAAACGTTCCGAAATATACAGAACAGCGCTTGGAATTCTTAAAGATTTCGATGCTGTTGAAATATACGATGTTCAGAAGCCCCGTGTCGGTATAGTTGGCGAGATCCTTGTTCAATATCATCCTCTCGGAAATAACGATCTTATCGGAAATATTGAAAAAGAAGGCGGCGAAGCATATCTCCCCGATCTTATAAATTTCTTCCTTTATGCTTGTTATCAGTCTGAAACAAAATACAGAAAGCTCTCCGGCAGTAAAATAAATGCTTCGGTATTTATGGGATTCATAAAGATCGTTGATAAATTTTACCGTTGTCATATTGCACGTGCGCTTGAGAAATATCCGCGTTTCGGAAAACTTTCAAATATTGAAGATCTTGCGGCTAAAGCAGAGACCATTCTTTCAACATGTAATATAACAGGTGAGGGTTGGCTTCTTACCGCCGAGATGCTCGAAATGGTCGGCCACGGAATTCCGAATATCGTTTGCGTTCAGCCTTTTGCATGCTTACCGAACCACGTTACAGGTAAGGGTATGATCAAAGAGATCCGCAGAAGATATCCCGAAGCAAATATCGTTCCTATCGACTATGACCCGGGTGCATCCGAAGTAAATCAGATAAACCGTCTGAAGCTTATGATGTCCTCTGCGAAAGAAAATCTTGCGGTGAAAAATGATACCGCAAAACATAAACAAAAAGTTTAATATAATAAATCCGTCATGATTTTAATATTTAAAAAAATGACGGATTTTTTTTATTTTTTTCTTGACATTTACAAATAAATAATATATAATACAGTTATAATTGAAAAATATTTTTGAACGTAATAAATCTAAATTTCAAACAGGAGTTGATCTTTTATGATTAAGCTTGGTGTAAACACAGTCCTTTTTAAGACAGTTTCTTTTGCTGAAGCCGCAAGACTTATAAAGACCTGCGGTTACGACGGACTTGAGATATCCGCTATTCAGGGGATGTGCGAGCATCTCAATCTTGATAACTGGCAGGCGCAGCAGGGCGAGCTTCGTGCAATAATGGAAGCAAATGATCTGAAATTCCTTTCCACAGAAGTTGCTTCTCATGATTTTACTCGTTTGCAGAAAGCTTTCGAAGCAGCAGCGGCTCTCGGAATACCTGTTGTTAACGTAGGTCCGGGCGGTCCTTCCGATGATGAAGAGGCTTTCAAGAGAACAGTAGACACTCTTCAGAAGCTTGCTGAAATGGCTGAGCCTTACGGTGTTACTCTTTGTGCAAAGGCTCATGTCGGCGGTGCAATTTACAACACTCCGACCACACTCCGCGCAATGCGTGAGATTACTGCACCTGCATTCGGCGTTGATATGGACCCGTCTCATATTTACCGTGGCGGTGATCAGCCCGAGGATGCTATTAAACACGTTATTTCACGTATGAAACATATTCATATTCGTGACTGTACAGGCAGACAGCCCTCTCCCGGTCATCCGTTCAAACAGATGTGCGGCAGTGGCGAAATCGATCTTTTCGGATATTTCAAAGCTGCTGTTGAAGCAAAATATGACGGCCCTGTTTGTCTTGAAGTAATCGGTCCCGACCTCCGTATCGAAGAAGCAACTCTTGTTGCCGCTGAAAGCTACGGTTATATGAACGCTTGCCTGAAGATCCTCGGCGCAAGATAAATTTATAATGCAATAAAGGAGTTTTTATTATGAAAAAGAAGCCCAATCTTTTGCTCATCGGTGTAGACAGCCTTCGTCGCGACAGAATGAGCCTTTACGGATATAAAAGACTTACAACTCCTCATATAGATAATTTCTTTAAAGAGGGTGTTGTTTTTGAAAAATGTTTTTCTCCCTCCATTCCCACCCCTCCGGGTTATGCATCTATTTTTACAGGTATGGACTGCTTCGGTACAGATATAGTTGCTCTCCGTATTAAAAACGGTATAGCTCCTGAGGTTAAAACTCTTTCCGAGCTCCTCGGAGAAAACGGATATAACACTACTTGTATCGGTTTTAATAACGAAGTTGCACGAGGTTTTGAGAATTATCTTGAATACCCAGACTCCTGGGGCTCCTGGGATTCAGGACGCTCTCATAAAGCAGAGTCGATGAACTCTGTAGCGATTCCCGAACTTGAACGACTTGCAAAAGAAGATAAGCCGTTCTTCCTTTTCCTTCGTCATATGGATCCTCATTCTCCGTATCTCCCGCCCGAACCGTTCTCAAGAATGTTTTATCAGGGCGATGAATTTGATAAAAACAATAAATCTCTCGAATCTTGTTATAAATTTAAACCTTTCAGAGATTATTTCTGTTCTTGGTTCCCGCCTTACTGTACCGATGCTGAATATGTAAATGCTCAGTATGACGGTGCTGTTGCGTATATGGACTCCTGTATGGCTCAGATCTTCCAAAAGCTCGATGATCTCGGAATCGATGAAGAAACTCTTGTTGTTTTAACATCTGACCACGGTGAAACGCTCAACGACCATGAATGTTATTACGATCATCACGGTCTTTATGATTGCACGCTCGTTGTTCCTTTTGCTATCAGATATAAAGGCCATCTTCCCGAAGGCAAGCGTTTTGCTGAATTCTGTCAGCTTAAAGATGTTATGCCCACAATCGTTGAAATTCTCGGTATTAAGAACAATATCAAGTTTGACGGTCAGAGCATGATGAACCTTGTAAATGATAACGGTAAATTTGCGGAAGAACCCGAAATGTATATTACCGAAGCTACCTGGATGAGAAAACACGGTTGGCGTACGCCTGAATGGAAACTTATCCGTGCTCTTGAACCCGATTTTCATTTTAAACCTGAGGTTGAGCTTTACAATCTTATTAAAGACCCCGGTGAAAACAACAACGTAGCAAAAGAAAATCCCGAAATAGTTGCATGTCTTACAAAACGTCTTGAAAAACATATCAAGAAACGCGAAAAGAAAACAAAACGTCCTGCTCCCATTTACAGTAATGCAGCAACGTGGAGCGGGTTCGGTAAACCCTTTGAAAGCTCTGAAGAAGCATATAATTCATTGCATATCGGAAATCCCGACGATGCAAAGAAACTTCAGCTCAAGGACGATGAGTGATTAAAATAAGGAGATATTGCAATGCTTCGTGTATGTGTAATAGGTATGGGACCGATAGGTAACAACCATGCCAGAATATATAAAATGCTCGATTTCGTTGAAGTCGTTGCAGTTTGCGACCGCAGACTTGACAGAGCCGAAGCCGCAGGTAAAACATATGATGTTCCTTATTATCTCGATGCGCAGAAAATGCTCGACGAGATGAAACCCGATATTGTTTCTGTTGCAACAGGCGGTTACGAATATTCTTCCGACCACTGCCAGCCTGTTCTTCAGGCACTTCGTTCGGGCGCCCATGTTCTTTGCGAAAAACCTATTTCCAACGATATCGGTTGCGCAAAGCTTATGGTTGAAACAGCTAAAAAGTACGACAGATGCTTCGGTATCGACTTTAACCACAGATTTACACCTGCTGCCCTTCAAGCAAAAAAATGGCAGGATGACGGACGTCTCGGGGATCTGCTGTTCGTTAATATGGCTCTTTGGATCGGTAAATTCATGCCTCTTGAAAGCGAATTTTATCATCTTAAAGCCCTTAATCCTCACAGTGTTGACATGATGCGTTATTTTTGCGGCGACATTGACGAAGTTCAGTGCTATGCGATGAAGGCTCCCGGTCGCTGGATATACTCCTCTTCTTCCATCAATATGCGCTTTAAGAACGGTATGGTCGGTCATTTGACAAGCTCATATGACATCGAACGCGGTCATCCGATGGAAAGATGTGAGGTCGGCGGAACGTTGGGCAGATTTGTCGTTGAAGATATGTGGCTTAAATCAACACTCTTCCCCAGAGGAAATATGGTCAGAGAAGAATACGTTAACCCTGTCTTTGGCGGTTATGAAAGCTTCTTTGATACATTTAAAGCCCGTGTTACATGCTTTGCTGAACAGGTTCGCGACGGTGTCCGTCCTGAGGATATCAACGGATCCGGCGCTGCGGGTCTTGAAGCAAGCCGTGTTATCCATGCTGCGATTGAGTCTATCAAGCG
>CAJGDF010000151.1 GCA_904502105.1 uncultured Clostridia bacterium | reverse complement strand
GGCTTTGATCGCAGTGTTGGGAACATAATTCAAGTCGCACGCCTCATCTTGTTCATTGAGATTTATTGTAGGAGGGACAATTCCTTCATTGAGTGCAAATAAACATGCTAATGCTTCAATAGCACCCGCGGCCCCAAGCATATGACCTGTCATAGATTTAGTTGAACTGATATATGCCTCTTTTGCTTTTTCTTCACCGAGCGCTTTTTTTATTGCCAAAGTTTCGATCATATCGTTCATCGGTGTTCCTGTTCCATGTGCGTTTACGTATATATTGTCACTTTCGGAATATCCAGCCTCATGCATTGCATCAGTCATTGCTCTTGTTCCGCCTCTTGCTTCCGGATGAGGAGCAGTTATATGATGAGCATCGCATGTTGAACCGTAACCGCATACCTCACCGTAAATCTTTGCTCCGCGTGCTTTTGCGTGTTCGTATTCTTCAAGAACAAGTGCTACTGCACCTTCGCCGATAACAAAACCGTTTCTTCTTTTATCAAAAGGCAAAGATGCCGCATTGGGATCTTCAGATGTTGAAAGCGCTTGCATGTTAACGAATCCCGCAACCGCTGATGCATTTACTGCGGCTTCGGATCCTCCTGTTATAACAGCATCCGCATATCCGTGACGTATCAGTCTCATTGCTTCGCCTATGGCATTTGAGCCTGATGCACATGCAGTTACAGCAGGCATTGCAGTTCCTCTGCAACCATGTCTGATCGCTATCATGCCGGATGCCATGTTTGCTATCATCATAGGAACGAACAGGGGAGATACTCTTCTTGGACCCTTTTCGAGAAGTTTTGTGTGTTCAACTTCAAATGTTCCGATACCGCCTATACCTGTTCCGAAAAGAACGGCAAATTTTTCGGGTTCTACGTTCCCTTCAATACCGCTTTCATCTACAGCTTGTTTTGCGGCTGCAACTGCAAACTGGGCATATCTGTCTGTTCTGAGAACATCATTTATTTCCATGTATTCTTTCGGGTCAAAGTCTTTTACTTCCGCTCCAAGCTTTGCCTTGAATTTTTCTGTATCAAAAAGAGTTATGGGTCCAATTCCGTTTTTACCGTTTTTTAGACCGTCCCATGTGTCTTTTACGTTGTTTGCAATCGGAGTTATAGCACCGAGTCCCGTAACAACAACTCTTCTGTATTCATTCATAATTATGATCATCACTTTCGCTATACGAAAGAGTCCTTTCCAAATCTAATATAATAAGATTGATTACATTGCAATGCCGCCGTCAACGCGAAGGATTTCTCCTGTTACATATTTAGCATTTACAAGATATGCCACCGCTTCTGCAACGTCATCAGTACTTCCCATTCTTCCCAAAGGAATCATTTTCAAAAGGGGATTATCCGTAAGATCTTCCGTCATATCCGTTTCGATAAAGCCGGGAGCAACCGCATTGCATCGAATTCCTCTCGGCGCCAGTTCTTTTGCAACAGATTTAGTTAAACCTATAAGCCCTGCTTTGGATGCGGAATAATTACATTGTCCTGCATTCCCCATAATACCTGAAACAGATGTTATGTTAACAATGCAACCTTCCTTATTTCTTATAAATATACCTGAACAGTGCTTTATCATGTTGAAAGCACCTTTGAGATTTGTGTCAAGAACGGAATCAAAATCTTCTTCTTTCATCATTGCTATTAGCCCGTCTCTTGTTATTCCTGCATTGTTTATGAGTATATGAATTGAGCCGAAATCGTTTTTTATATCAGCTACGGTTTGTTTTACGGAATTAAAATCAGAAACATCGCATTTGTATGGTTTTGCTTTAATACCGTATTCTTTGCTGCATTGTTCACATACATTCTGAGCAGAATTGATATTTCCCGCATAAATTACCGCAATGTCTGAACCGAGAGAAGCAAGCTTGTATGCTATTGCTTTACCGATACCTCTTGATCCGCCGGTTATTACTGCTGTTTTTCCTGTTAGCATTGTTTCTCCTCTTCAAGATATTCATCCACTGTTATAGCTTTAACATCCGAATTTATCTTTTTTATCATATTTGTAAGTGTTTTTCCCGGACCGATCTCAATAAATGTATCAACACCGTCTGCTATCATGTTTTCTATTGTTTTTTGCCATAAAACAGGATTGCATATTTGATTTGAAAGCAGGTAGACAATGTCTTCCGTATATGGCTTTGCGGTCATATTGCTGTATAGAGTGATTTTACATTTATCAACTTCAACTTTCTTCAGTTCTTTTTCAAAATCTTCTGAAGCCTTTTGCATAAAAGGAGAGTGAAATGCTCCTTTAACTTTGAGAGGAATTGCACGTCCTCCTGCATTTTTTATATCGGCAGCAAAGTCCGTCATTTGTTCCGAAAGCCCTGAAACGGATATTTGTCCGGGACAGTTGAAGTTAACAGGGTATACATCAGAGTATTTTTCACATATTTCATTAACATGTTCTTCTGTGAGCTTTACTACTGCGGCCATTGATGTGTCAAATTTTTCTGATTCTCGTTGCATGAGCTCTCCTCTTTTGCAAACAAGACGAAATCCTGTTTCGCTGTCGAATATGCCGCTTACCGTCGCTGCAACTACTTCTCCGAGAGAAAATCCCGCAACACAGCTCGGTGTAATGCCTTTTTCGATGAGAACGTTTGCCATAGCAAGTTCTGTTGCAAATAAGCAAGGCTGTGTGTTCTTTGTTTCCTTTAATTCGTCTTCAGTTCCGTAAAAGCATTGGTATGATGTTTTGGGCCGTATTTTATCTGCCATTTCATAAACAGCCGATGCTGATTTGAACGTTTCCTCAAGGCTTTTTCCCATTCCCGGAAACTGATCTCCTTGACCTGAAAAAACAAAAGCTATTTTACCCATTCCGATGCCCTCTTAAGGATAGGTTCTGCCTGATCCATTATTTCTTTTATTATTTCTGCTGCAGGTTGTTCTTTGTTTACGATCGCTGCTATCTGCCCTGCAAGAAAACATCCTTTTTCGGTGTCGCCTTCTTTAACAGCAAGACGTAATGCACCCGTAGCAAATTTCTCAAGCTCATCATCCGGCATTCCGCCGTATTCTGCTTTTAAATAATCTCTTGCAAAGGGAGTTCTTAAACTTCTGACAGGGTGACCGAGCCGTTTTCCTGTTACCATTGTACAGAGGTCTGTGGCTTTGAGTATTTTTTCTTTATATGTAGGGTGTATTGTACATTCGGTTGCACTTAAAAATCTTGTTCCTATCTGTACCCCCTGTGCTCCGAGCATAAATGAGGCTGCAAATCCGCGTCCGTCTGCAATGCCGCCTGCTGCAATGACCGGAAGATTTGTTGCATCGCATATCTGCGGTACAAGTACCATTGTTGTCAATTCTCCGATATGACCGCCGCTTTCTCCGCCTTCGGCAATAAGTGCCGATGCTCCGAGCTTTGTCATTAGCTTTGCCATTGCAACGGAAGCCACAACGGGGATAACTTTTATTCCGGCGTTGATCCATTCCTTTATATATTGGGATGGATTGCCTGCTCCTGTTGTAACAACTTCAACTTTTTCTTCAACAACTATCCTTGCAATATCATCCGCATAAGGACTTAAAAGCATAATGTTTACGCCGATAGGTTTTTCAGTTAATGATCTTGCGATTTTTATTTGTTCTTTAACATATTCTCCCGGAGCGTTTCCTGCTGCGATAATACCGAGACCGCCGCCATTTGAAACGGCGGCGGCCAGTTTACCGTCAGCTATCCAGGCCATACCGCCCTGAAATACAGGATATTTTATTCCCAATATTTCGCAAATTGCTGACTTAATCATAATATTAACCCTTTTTGCTCTGGATAAATTTATCGAGATCGTCAATTGTTTCAACCTTCTGGTCAAGTTCGATCTCAATACCGATCTCATCTTCAAGACTCATAAGAAGTTCTACTGTGTCAAGTGAATCGATTCCGAGGTCGGAAAATTTGCTTTCGGGTTTGATTGATGAAACATCGCATCCTGTTCTTTCGGAAACGATTTTAGCTATAGCGTCAAAGTACATAGTGGGGATACCTCCAAGATTGTTTTTAGCAATTTTTACTGCCTGTTATGTGTTTATTATACACCATGGCCGTTCCCGTAAGAAAACCTCAGCGTTTCAAAAGCGTTCCCTGTTTGTAAACAATTTATAAAAACATCTGAATTCTACGGTTATATGCTTTTCTTTGCTCGTCGTTCATGGTTGGTTGAATATCTCCGATAAAAGCAATAAACCCGAAAGAATAGATCTTTCGGGTCAGTTTTATTTCTTTTTTATATGTTTGTATATTAAATGTCCGGTGTAAAACATCATTATAAGAATGAGTACGTTTATAATAATCGAATGCCATATGTTGAATCCTAAAATATATGGGCTTACAATCAGCAGAAGCAGTGTTGTTATCCATCCAATAATAAATAGAGCATGTTTTTTAACACATAAACAAATTATACTGCAAAAAAGAATATATCCTCCTAATATTAAGAAAATTCTTCCGAAAAAGAAAGTAAGAATAACACAGTTAAGTCCGATCGCAAGTAATATGAATCCGATAATTTTCTGAGTATACGAATAATAGTTATCAGTTGTCTGAATTTCTTCCTGAATAACGGTGTTTATTTCGGTTTCTTTTTCGGATATTTTGTGGAGTACAAGTTCATCCAATGTTACTCCAAACAAGTCGCTTAACTGAATAAGTTTGTCTAATTCAGGTATACTTGAATCTGTTTCCCATTTAGAAACAGACTGTCTTGATACGTCAAGCTTTTCTGCAAGATCACTTTGCGACATGTTTTCAGCGTTCCTCAATTCGGAGATCTTTTCTCCCAAAGTCATTTTATCACCTACTTTC
>CAJGDF010000150.1 GCA_904502105.1 uncultured Clostridia bacterium | reverse complement strand
TCCGCATTGAGAGCATCAACGAGCTCATCAACATCAATTCCGTGAACTGCAGCAGCTTCTTCAATAGTTTCACCTGCAGCAGCCATACAACCGACACAGTGCATACCGAATTCCATAAATACATCGATTGTTTCAGGAGCAAGACTGATAACTTTTGCGATTACCATATCTTTTGTGATTGTTAATTCCATAATATATTTATCCTTTTATTTATTATTGAATGAGTTAAAACTTCTGTCAAGCTCTGCCTGGATGTTTTCAGCAGTGCTCTCAATTGCAGCGGCAACTGTTGTTGTTCCTCTTATAACGGATGACCACTGGAATTTTTGAGTAGCAAGGTAATAGTCGGGCTGAGCGTTATCGTACATTTGCCAATAAAGATCAGCACTTTCTTCATGAAGGAAGTTTCTGTTAGCGTATACTTCTCTCCATTCGAATGGATCATCACCGAGAGGTGCATACAACTCTGCGAGGATTGTATTAACAATTTCCATATCAGCAGTTATGGGAGCGGTTAAATATCTGTCAGCAAGGCCGAGATAAGATGACCAATTACCGTATTCCGCCGAAGGTCCTGCAGGACAAGGCAGAATAGCAAAATCCACATCATTATACATAAAACCTGTTGTATCAACTGTTCCGACATAACTATACTCATATACGAAACCGAGAAGATCTTCAAGGAAATAATCGTATTTAATATCGTTTTGACCGACTTCAACAATACCATTTGCAAGGAGGCTTCTGCACCATTCAAGAGCTTCTTTTACTTCTTTTGAATCAAAGTTTGATACAAATCTTCCCTCATTGTCTTTTTTCACAAGGGAACCACCATTATTAAGAATTGCAGCTGTTTGGAAATATTCATAGAAGCTATCGGTTATATACATACCAACGGGAATATTATTGCTGAGATCCTTGGGAGAACCGCCTATGGTTTTGAGAATATTTTCAAAGCCTTCCCATGTCCAACTACCATCTTCAATCATTTCATACGGTCTGAATCCATACTGACCTACAAGCTCAAGATTAGCGTATAAAACGCCTCCCATCGCAGGGAACGGAATACCGTGATATCCCGGATAGAAGCCGTAATAGGCATCGCCACGTTTAAAATACTCTACTGCAGCAACAGAACCCCATTTTCCGTTCTCAATACCTTCAACAAAACCGGGAACATCTGTAAGAGAATTATAAAGGCCTGCATTAATATTAGGCCAATGGCCGTCAGATCTTGCATCATACAGATCTGCCCATTTCATACCGCCTGCATGTGCGGCAATAAGATCAAGAGTTTTTGTCTTAAAAACAAATTTGAGGTTATATTTACTTTCAATTTCTTCATATCTGTTTTTAAGTCTTTCCTGCCATTCGGAATCTTCAAATTCCCGATACGGGTCGATTTCGATACGACCGTCTCTCTGTTCACCGATGATAATAAATTCAGCACCTTGGAAATCAGCATCAAAGGTTGCATCCAAATTAAGATCAAGATCAAAAACTTCTTCTTTTCCTGAACCACATGAAACAAAGGAAAAAACAAGAATAAAGATAAGAAATAAACAAGTTATTTTTCTCATATTAAACCTCATTTCCCAACATCAGTAACAAAATCTTACTGCAAAAATTTGAGTATATTTAATTATTTGTATCGGGACCGATAATAAGCCCCGATACAAATGTTAAAATAAAATTATTTTGTTACCTTAGCAATACGATCGTTAACATCTTTCTTGAAGCTGTCGATATATCTGTTAACATATTCAGCAATGTCAAGATCAACATCTTCGATAAGCGGAGTAAGATCAAGAGCATACATGAGATGTTCTGCTGTATCTGTACCATGAGATGCATAATAAGTAGCATTTGCAAGACGTCTACCCTGAGTTGCAAGGTCATAACGTTTGCCGCCTGCTACCTGAGAGTCGAAGAGCGAAACGAGAGCAGCTGCCATATTCTGATGTTCAGTAACATCAAAAACAGTCTTTTCTTCATCGTTTACCCAGTCAAGGCTTCTCCAAACTTCGCCGCCGTAAACCTTCTTGGGACGGTCTGCGGGATCGAGTTCGCGAATAGCTTTGATAACCTTTGTTACAACACCGATATGAGTATCGTGTTTATCTGCAAGGTTATGCGTAAATACAACTTCAGGCTTCATAGCCATGAGGATTTCTTTATAATCTTCAACTACTTCGCGGTTAGCGCCGTCTTTGATAGCGGAAGAAGTGTAGTTAAGCATAGCAAGAGCACTGTATTCGCCAACGAAAGCAGCTTTTTTCTGTTCAAGACGACGAACATCCATCATTTCTTCATTGGTGTAATCAGCATAAAGACCTGTTCTGGGGCTGCCTGCGCCGTCAGCGGTTACAACAGCAGAGAACCATTTGTCTTTTTTGCCGAAGCAGTCAAGAATGCCTGCCCAACACATAAGTTCGATATCGTCCTGATGAGCGGAAATACCAAGACAAGTTGTACGGGAACAAGCTTCGTTTTCGGAAGCTCCGTCCCAGATATAAAGTTCGGCTTTATCGTTAAGTTTCATAATTTCAAACCTCTTTGATATTAAGAATATTTATTATTTGATCTCGGGAAGAGAAGCAGCAGCGATGGACTGACCAACACGACGGCTGGATTCATCGGGAATATGAAGCTGGATCTTTTCTGCGAGTTCGGGGAATTCGGTCTTAAGAACTTCGTTAGCTTTATCAAGAAGAATAACGCCGCCTTCGCCTGATGTTACACGACCCATGATAAGAACGTGCTTGATATCATAGAACTGTGCATAGTAAGCAATACCGTAACCGAAGTAAACACCGATTGTTTCGTAAATTTTAGCTGCACGGGGATCGTTGTCCTTCTGGAGACCCTGAACGAATTTAAGTTTTTCAGCAAGAGTAAGAGATTCGTCAAGTTCAATACCTGCAGCGGGAGCAAGCTTGATTACGCCGTCCTGAGAGAAGTATTTAACGCCACAGCCATAGTCACCGGACCATTCGTCAACCATAGCATCTTCGTTGTAGTCAACGGGAACAAATGCGAGTTCGTTGAGCCAACCGGTAATGTTGCCCTTATTATCAACATAACCACCTGCTTCGGATGTACCCATAGCAACACCGAGAACTTCGGTATCGTTAAGATCCATAGCACCTGCAAGAGCAGTAACGTCACCGTCATTTGCTACTTCAAGAGGAATATTTTCGCCGATTTCTTTAGCAACGTTGATATACATATCTTTAACGGTCTTTTCGAAATCTTCGTCAGCAACCTTGATAAAGAGAGATGCAACCATTATACGGTTATCAACATAAACACCTGCAGAAGAAACACCGATAGCATCAACACGAGGCATTTTGGAAGCCGCAGTCTTCATAGCTTCGAGAATACCGTTGTAGTGGTAGTTCGGGTCGCTCTGAGTCTTGGGATGCCAGATAACTTCTTCAGAATATACGGTTTCGCCGTCAATAACTGCACTTACTTTTCTGTCAGATCCACCCGCGTCAAAACCAATACGGCAACCGTCGAGATGTCTGCCGATGGGGCTTGTAGTTTCGAAGGTTTCGGGAGCATTTTCGATAGCAACGTGTTCAACTTCGAAAGCGTGTTCATAAACGCGAGCCATAAATTTAGCATCGAATTCACGGAGACCGCCGTCACTGTAAGCTGCTTTGATATAATCAGCAATAGCCGCAGGACCTGCGATAATTACCTTGTAACCGCCTTTGATCCAAAGCATTGTTTTAACAATACGTTCGATATATTTGCAATTTTCTTTTTCATGACCGTTCTTGAAAACACGGGTCTTATAAGTAGAAATATAACCTTTATTTCTTACAACACCTATAACGATATCTTCTCCGCCCTCAGCTTCAACAGCTTTGGTAAATTCGCGGCAAACAACAGACATCGGTTCAAAACCCGGATCAAGGGGTGCTTTTACCTTAATATCCATATATGTTTACTCCTTAAAATATATTTTTTATTTATTTCCCGAAAAATGAAAAATTATTTAGTGATAGTAACTTTTTTGAGACCTCTGGGTGCATCGGGGTTACGGCCTTTAACTTCTGCGAGGTTTGCAGCAAAAAGCTGTGCAAATACAGCAAAATAGAAGGATGCGATCATATCTTCTTTATCTGCGGAAGGAATCTTGAAGCCGAGATCGCCCTGAGCAAGAAGTTCGTCATCATCAGAGATCATAAAGAGATCTGCGCCTGCATTCTGAAGCTTTTCGATCATAGCCTTAGAGTCTTCTTTAACAGGACCGTCTGACATATACATAAATACGGGCATACCTTCACTGATCATAGCAAAGGGACCGTGATGGAAGTCGGAGATGGGATATGCTTTTGCTCTAACATAGTTAGTTTCCTGAATTTTGAGAGTTGCTTCAAGTGCAAGAGGATAGTTGATACCTCTGGAAAGAATGAATGCTTCTTCCATAAAACGGTAACGTGTTGCGATCTGAGCAATTGCTGCATCCTGAAGAAGGATCTGAGTAAGGTTCTTGGGAACAGCTTCGAGTTTCTTGATAATATCTGTCTTGCCTGCCCATCTTGCAACGAACTGAGCAATAAGATACATCTGAGTTCCGAAAGTCTTGGTAGCAGCAACACTTTCTTCAAGACCAGCATCGCAGTAAAGATGGAAATCAGCAGCTGCAGCAAGAGGAGATTCGAGATTGTTTGTTATGGTAAGAGTGATAGCACCTGTTTCTTTAGCGTTTTTGATAAGTTCAAGAACGTCAGCTGCGGCACCGGACTGAGAAATACCGATAACAAGCATATTATTAAAATTGAGTTTTGATCCGTAAAGTGTTGTAGTGGAGCATGCAGCAAGACCTACGGGAATACCGAGCATACTTTCAATTATGTA
>CAJGDF010000149.1 GCA_904502105.1 uncultured Clostridia bacterium | reverse complement strand
GTGATCGTTCCTTCAAGATAACTGTTAGGCTCTGCGGTTAATGTTACTGTGCAATTGAATTCTTTGCCTATGTCTGACATTCTCTTCAATACAGCGTCTGACATAAGTGTATCGAGGGGATAGCTGAATGGCTGTTCAAGGTCAAAACTCTGAATGATTATGCATTCATAGCCGTCAAGATTTACCGTTCCTCCGTCATAAAGAGAGTCAAGGTCTAAGTTGAATTCCTCTTCCTGCTGTGTCTGTCCGCAAGCACATATGCCGAAAACAAACACAAGAAGCAATAAACACGAGATAAGCTTTTTCATATTGTTTTACTCCTGTTAAATTTTATTTTATTTGATTATATCACAATTTTAGTTATTATGCAATAATTTTTTCTTGACAAAATTCTTTTTTTGTGTTAACATATTATATATTTAACTTATAAAGGAGCTTTTATTATGGATATTAAAGAAATGATCTCCGACGCTGTTGAAAGAGTCGTTAAAATGCTTAAAGAAGATAAATCTCTTCTTAAAAGATTTAAAGAAGAACCCGTAAAGGTACTTGAAGAAATTCTTGATATCGATCTTCCCGATGAAAAGATCGAAGAAGTTATCACTCTTATCAAGGCTAAAATGGCAGCAGACAAGGTTGAAGACACTGTTGGCGATCTCAAAGATGCTCTCGGCGGTCTTAAAAATCTTTTCGGTAAAAAATAATTTAACAATAAAAATCTCCACTCAACCGAGTGGAGATCATTTTTTTAATATCTGCCGTAAGTCTGGATCGCAGCCATAACAGCTCTCATACTTGTGAGCAAACTGCCGTTGTTAATACTGCCTGCGGTCGTGATGCCGAGACCGCGGATATCGTCGATCTTTGCCGCTTCGCAGTCACGTTTAACCTCTGCGATGATGTCGGCTTCATTATTTCTCATAAATGTGAAGGGTGCAAGCTGACCGTCGATACGTGTTCTGGGCATATATTTTCTGATTTCCTGAACAGTTATTGTCGGACCGAAGTTGCAGCCTGTGAGATTGAAATCTGCAAGCTGGGGCATAAGATGACCCATTGCGGAGTCTGAATGCTGATATCTGTAATCCTTGGGGTTGGGTGCACATTTTTCAAAAACAGCTTTAAGTGTGGGGTAGCCGAAAATATGGTACATCTCGGGGGTAAAAAGGTTACTGTCGTCATCAAAGAAAGAGAATCCGTGAGCAAAGTTTTCGTCTGTGTGACCGGATTCTTTGATGAAAAGGTCAACATATGCGAGGATAACATTTGTTATCGTGTCACCGAAACGTTTGAAAAGCTCTTCATCGTCATAGTAAAGATAAAGAAGATTTTCAATGCCGAAAACACTTGTTGCGAGTGTTACGGGTCCTCTTACGCCTGAAAACTGGCCGGGACGTCTGCCTGTCGCTTCAAAAACCTCCTTGCATTTTGCATCCCAGTTTTCGGGAACAACAAATGCCTTGAACTGTTCTTTATCTGCGAGAAGGATATCTATTTCATCAAGCTTTTTCTTTAATGCGTCTGCATCTTCAAGAGTGCCTTCGAGCCATGTTGTGTTGCCGTCAAAAACATACTTGCCCCCGAAAACTTCGCCGATAGCTCTTGTTTCGGGGAGCTTAGGTACGAGATCATCTTTGGGGTCGGGTTTACGTTCTGAGAGCAACGGTCTGCCAACGATCTTTATTGCTTTTTCATTGTAACGGCAGTTGAGATCGTAGCGGCGCATCGGATCTGTGTAGCCCCAGGGCTGACCTTCTTCTCCAAGCTCTGCAAAAACACACTCTTCGCTCATTCTTATGCCGAGAGCTACCTGCTTTGTGTTTTTGGAAAAACAGTTGTCTTCCCAGGCGGTTTCTTCATCTTTCCAAAATTGTTCTATGTCAAGATCTAACATTGTTATATCTCCTTAATAACTCATTTTTATAAGTATATCATGTTAAAACAAAAAAGTCAAGATAAATATAATAATTGTTTTTCAAACAGCAAAAATAGTAATTGTTAATGAAAAAAGTATTGACATATAACTGAATATGAAGTATAATATTATCATAAAAAGAAAAAATTTATATAAAAGGAGAGATTTTAATGAAATTCTGTTCCAAATGCGGTACTCAACTCGAAGATAACATTGCCTTTTGCTCTGCTTGCGGCACTCAGGTAGGAGCTCCGGCTGTTGTTGTGTCAAATGATCCGTTTGATCATACTTCTGAGTTTGATGCTAAAGATATTTCCGATAACAAGGTTATCGCAATGCTCCCGTATCTCATGGGCCTTATTGGCGTTATCGTTGCTGCTCTTCTTGCAAAAGGCGAGTCTGCATATGTTTCTTTCCATATCAGACAGGCTCTTAAGCTTCATATCGTTACAATGCTTTTGGGTATAGTTGCATCTGTTCTTGCTATTACTTTCATTGTTCCCATCGTTGCCGGCATTTGCGTGCTTGTTGTCCTTGTGCTTCAGATCATTGCATTCTTCCAGGTATGCGCAGGCAAGGCTAAAGAACCCGCTATCATCAAAAACCTTAAATTCTTAAAGTAATTTGGTATATATTAACAATTGAAATATGTAATTTCTGGTATTTGATTGTGCAGTATTGACAAACAATATCTTTATTTGCTATAATAAGAGCGTCACATGGTGGCGTTCTTATTTTTTGCCTCCATGTAGTCACTATTTTCTTTTGGAGGAACACTCATGCACACAACTGCCGTAAAAAGCATCCTGTCGGTCGTTCTTGCGGTCTGCCTTTCTGTTTCTTCGTTCATTCTTCCTGCTTTTGCAGAGGGTGAAACGAATGGCGAGAACATCGAGAACACCGCAAAACCCGAAAAATTCACCGTTACTTACAAAACAGACGGTAAAGGTTCCGTCACAGGTTCTGCCGAAGCCGCTGCCGGAGATGTTATTTCTTTAACAATAACTCCCGATACCGGCTGGAAGCTTGAATCTGTAACAGCCGATCACGGAGCATTTGCTCTTACAGAAAAGAACACTTTCATCATGCCAAACAGAAACATTACTGTTACCGTAAAATTTGTTGAAGACAAACCTATCAAGCATCAGATCTGGACAAATGCAGGGGAGGGTGGTACGATCTATCCTGCCGTTGCGGAAGTTATTGAAGGCGAGGATCAGATGTTTTTCATCACTCCCGCAGAAGGTTTTAAGATTAAAAACGTATATGTTGATAATATTTCCGTAGGTGCGCAGCCTCTTTATATTTTCAACGATGTTAAATCTTTCCACACCGTTCGCGCGGAGTTTGAAAAGATCGTTCCCGAGGTTGAACCCGTTCAGACGTTTACCGTAAAATTTTATGATTGGGACGGCTCTGTGATCACTGTTCAGACAGTGGAAAAAGGCAAGGATGCCATTGCGCCTAAAGATCCTGCAAGAACAGGTTATATCTTCAAGGGTTGGGATACCGATATTAAGAACGTTCAGAAGGATCTTTCCGTAATCGCCATATACGAAAAAGAGCCCGAAAAAGAGGTTTCTATCGAGAAACTTTTTGTTTACCCTGCAGGTAAGGAATCGTCCGCTTCAGAGATTTATTTTGAAACATTGAAGCTTGGTACAAGCGTTGATCTTAAAGTTAAATCGTATCCCGACAAAAATCTGAAAAATGTTTCTTTTACATCTTCCGATAATTCGGTTGCTGTCGTTTCATCTTCGGGTAAGGTAACTGTTATCGGTTACGGCACTGCAACAATTACTGTCTCTTGCGAAGGTAAGACCGCTTATTATGCGATTGCTTGTCTGAAAGATGTTATTGTTCAAAACCCGAATACTTGCGATAACTAAAAACGCAAATTCCTTTTTGCGAGGAATAAAGAAGAACTCCGAATTTCTCGGAGTTCTTCGCTGTTTATTTAGTTTCTGTATCGGTTATTATTTGTTGATTTAAACGTCTTTGCTATTGCGATAACGGAAAGGAAGACCGCTAAAAGCAAGACGGAAACAAGAGAAATTACAATAACTACAGGATCGAGCATATAGATCTCGAAAAGCTGAATATTTTTACAAATCGTTTCTTTAAGTATGAGAACGATCACGTTGCCCGTTACAAATGCGCCGAAGGTTAATGAACTGAAATCGAGGAATGTGTCGATCAGGATCATTTTCATTGAATAACCGACAAGTTTCTTTACGTAATGAATGTTTTCCTGCTTGGAAACGTAATAGAAACAGAAAACTACTGCATTGATAACGATCATTATCAATAACATAAAGAGAAGATCTGTCGGCGCTTCAACGGTAAGACGCGGTGTGTAGTCTTTTGTGTTTACCATTGCTGTTTCAGAAACATGTTTAACAAATACTTCTTCAAGCTTTGCAACGGTTGCTTCGTCCTTGCCGTCAAGAGTATAGTTAGCATCGTGTCCCAAGATCTTTGATGCAAGTCTGATCGGCATAAGGACAGTCAGGTCAACGTTTGTTTCCTGATCTTCTTTACCCATGACGCCTATTACCAAAAGATCTTTATCCAACATGTCACAGTGATAGATAGGCTCGTTGTTTTCGTTAAATTTGACGTATTTTTCATAGATTTCTTTGCCAACGACTGCGATCTCGAGGTCACTTGATCCATTAACTTCTTCGTGGGTAAAAAATCTGCCTTGAATCATATTTATGGGGTCAATGTATCCGTTAAAATAAATAGCGCGTTCTTCAATAAAATCGTCGCCTCTGTAACCTGCATAAACATATCTGTTAATTATCGCATCGGGAGCTTCTGCGCCGATCTCATCAACCAAAACCTTTACAGTCGGCGCATCTTCCATGGACATCGAAGAGAGATACGCCATTTTAACGTTTTTAGTGTAGTAACCCGTGTAATAAATATCTATTCTGTCAATCGCAACCTGATAACTTGCGAT
>CAJGDF010000148.1 GCA_904502105.1 uncultured Clostridia bacterium | reverse complement strand
TGACATCCAGATTCATAAGCGTAGAAAAAATTGTAGCTGACGGATATCCGTACAGGCAGTCATCATTTTTGGTCTTACGCTCTGTGTCTTCAATACGGTAGAAAATCTTCTCGCCATTTCATCGTGACCGGCTCCGGTAGCAGCGCTTTTGGAAATAAAATCTTTACATGTTTCGTTATAAAATCTGATACATGCATCCATAGCTTTGATTCCGTTTGGATCATAAGCTGAGAAATACGGTTTTCCGTCTGCATCAAGAGAAATAACAGATGCGCCATTTGAATAAAGGTACATTTCTGCAATTACGGAAGAAGCACCCATAAAACCGTAATGAATAACTTCATTGCCCTCTTTGATATAAGCCGATTCAACGACCTCTTCAAACTTGTCCCATGTCCACTGTTTATTTTCAACGTATTCACGGGGATCACCAAGACCGTATTCCGCAAAGATACCGCCGTTAAAAACAATGGGGTAACCGAAGTTTATATGGGTAAGCTCCGGCCATGCTGCAGGAACAAGACCGTAAAGATCGTTTTGATAATACATAGTTTCAAGGAACGGACTTTCGCCCCATTTATATGTATCTTCAATATTGATATAATCGGAAAGCTGAGACATACCGACAAACGTACCGAGACGGCAGTTGTCACCGATCATATCTGAAATACCCGAGATTATATCTGCAACATATGCGCCCGAAAGAATAGGAGCTTTTATATAGTCGTGCACACCGGAACGTGTTTCAACAGTGAAAACACAGTTATATTCCTGTTCCATATCCTTAACACGCTTAATAGCAGCGTCAGCAAAATTTGTATTAAATGAGTAGCCTAAAAACGAATCGGAGGACGCTGTTACAGCCCAGTTCATTACGGGGTCAAAAAGATATTTGAACTTTCGGCCTTCAAAGTCGACTTTATTTTGTCCGCCGCTCGAAAAGTCAAGATCAAAGATCTCCTCAGATTGCTGAGCGCAGGAAATCGTCGAAAAAAGAAACAACAAGCATAAACACAACGATACTATTTTTCTTATTTTCATAAACGACAATCCCTCCTAAAAAACAAAAAAATTATAAATATTTATATCTCTATTTTATATGTTTTGAATTAACCTTCTATGGTCTTGGGAACCCAAGGAGCATCGAGGAATACCTTTTCTCTGCCGGGGTTAGCCCATTCAATGGCATTTTTAACAACAGTAAGGAAGTTTTCGTTGTAGAATGTGGGGTTGGTTTCATGACCGGGCTGGAAGTAGAATATCTTGCCGAGGCCTCTTGTAAATGTAAGACCGGAACGGAATACTTCGCCACCGGAGAACCAGCCGATAAAGATGTTATCATCGGGTTTGGGAACATCGAAAAATTCGCCGTATGTTTCTTCTGCGGGAAGAATGAATTTTTCACCGATACCCTTGGTGATAGGATGGAAGGGGTTTACGTTCCAAACAACTTCCGTATCACCGGATTCACGCCAAACAAGACGGCCGGTAGTGCCGAGAAGACGGGTAAAGGGTTTTGAATAATGAGCGGAATGAAGAGCAATAAAGCCCATACCTGCCTGAACGTGACGGATTACACGTGCAACAACTTCATCGGAAACATTCTCGTGACCGCAGTGAGCCCACCAGATAAGAACGTCTGTATTATTGAGAACTTCTTCGGTAAGACCGTGTTCGGGCATATCCTGAGTAGCTTCTGTAACTTCAAAAAGATCATTATCTTTTGTGATACCAGCTTTAAGAGCAGCATTCATACCATTGGGATAAACTTCAAGAACATCTGCCTGATCTTTATCCTGAATGTGTTCATTCCAAACAACAACTCTGATTTTATCCATGATTTTCACCTCATAAATATACTTTTATATTTCATTTACATCGATCCAGCAACGGTTTGCAACAGATGCTTCAACCGCATCAAGGATCTGACAGCACTTGTAACCGTCATAGAAGTCGGGACAAGTGGGTTTATCGTTTGCGATAGCTTCGTAGAATTCATAGAACTGATGAGCGAATGTGTTTTCATAACCGAGAACATGACCTGCGGGCCACCACTGAGCAGCGTAGTTATGACAACCCTCGGAAGCCTGAATAAGACGGAAGCCCTGAAGATCTTCTTCGTCTTCTCGGCTCATATACCAAAGCTCGTTCATACGTTCAAAGGAGAATTTCAAAGAACCTTTATCACCGTTGATCTCAAAAGACATATCATTCTTATGACCGGCAGCGAAACGTGTAGCTTCAAAAAGACCGAGAGCGCCGTTTTCAAATTCTGTCATAAAAATAGTAGCATCGTCAACAGTAACCTTGCCCATAGGAGCATCGTCGCTTGCTTTACCGGAAAGACCTGTCATACGTTCAACAATGGGTCTTTCGGTAACAAATGTTTTCTGCATACCCATAACTTTTGCAAAATCGCCGACAAGATAACGGGCGATATCGATAACATGAGCACCGAGGTCACCGTGAGAACCGGAACCGCAAACGGATTTATCAAGTCTCCATACAAGGGGGAATTCGGGGTCAATGATCCAGTCCTGAAGGAAAGAACCTCTGAAATGGAAAACTTTACCTATCTTACCTGAATCAATAAGCTTCTTTGCGAGAACAACTGCGGGAGCAAATCTGTAGTTAAAACCGACCTGATGTTTAATACCCGCATTAACAGCGGCATCGAGCATTTCTTTTGCGTCTTTTGTGTTGAGAGCAAGAGGCTTTTCAGAAAAAATATGCTTGCCCGAAGCTGCGGCCGCAAGAGCGATTTCTTTGTGAACATTGGAAGGTGCAGTAATATCTATTACATCAATATCATCGCGTGCAACAAGTTTTTCCCAGGCTGTTTCGCAAGATTCCCAACCGAACTTTTCACGGCTCTGTTCAACCCATTCGGGATCTCTGCCGCAGATAGCCTTTTTTACAACATTGGCAGTTGTATCAAAAAACATCGGGAGCTGTGTAAGACCGTTTGAGTGAGCCTTGCCCATAAATTTATAACCGACAAGACCGACATTAATATTCTTTTTCATTCAATTATCCCTCCGAATTCTTCAATAATTTCCAAAATAAATATATTTTTTATCCCTGATATTCTTCAATTGTGATGCTGTTGATAACAACATCAACAACAGGCTTGCCTGCATTGTTAACTTTAACGCCTGCAATGGCATCAACGATATCCATACCTTCGATTACCTGACCGAAAACAGTATGAGCACCGTCAAGCCAGGGAGCGCCGCCGCCCATCTTTTTGTAAAGTTCAACGATTTCGGGCTTGACACCGTAAGACTGTTCTATCATCTTCCAGTTAGCATCGCTGTAACCCTGATTCTGGTTGATGAAGAACTGAGATCCGTTGGTGTTGGGGCCTGCGTTAGCCATAGAAAGAGCGCCTCTGAAGTTGAAAAGATAATCGGAGAATTCATCTTCGAAAGATTTACCCCAACAGCTTTCGCCGCCTCTGCCTGTACCCTCGGGGTCACCGCCCTGGATCATAAAGCCGTTGATTATACGGTGGAAAGTGATACCGTCATAATAACCGTCTTCGGAAAGAGTTATAAAGTTTTCAACTGCCTTGGGTGCGAGCTCGGGGAAAAATCTGATTTTGATAGTACCCATGCTTGTTTCCATAACAGCAATTTTTTCTCCTGCAGCGGGAGCCTGATTCTGCAATAATTTTTCAAATTCCAATGAATAAGAACCTTCTTCCTTTTCTCCTTGAGCCTCATTGCCGCCGCAAGCGCAAACGGTAAACATAAGAGCAACGGTAAGCATAGAAAGCATCAAACGGATAAATATTTTTTTCATAAATGATTTCCTCTTTTTAAAGGATATAGTTATTTATATTATATACTGTTTTTTTCATCATGTCAAGATTTATTTCGAAAAAACAAAAAAAATTGAAACAATATTATATGCTTATTTTTATGAAAGACTACCAAAAAGATCATTATCATATTGACATATCGGTTTTATTATGTTAAAATACAAAAAATGCTGTCAAAGCAATAATTTAATACGGAGATTAAAGATCATGAATTTTTCTTCTAAATTTTTTGCGGCAACGACAGAAAAATGTCATTGGACAAAAACTGTCCCCGCACCCTACATGCGCCGTTCTTTTAATATAGACGAAATGCCCGATTCCGCAGAGATCACTGTTTGCGGTCTCGGCTTCTACGAGATCTATATAAATGGTAAACATATAACAAAAGGAAAACTTTCACCCTATATCACAAATCCTCATGAAACATTGGCTTATGATAATTACGATCTCATGCCGTATTTGAAAGCAGGTAAAAACACACTTGCTTTCATCCTCGGAAACGGTATGCAAAACTGTTTCGGCGGATATATATGGAATTTTGATAAGGCAAGATTTACATCTGCACCGAAAATTGCTTTTGCTCTTGAAATGAACAAAGGCGAAAATTCTACGGTTATTGAAGCTGATGAAAATATTTTAACACATCCCTCCCCCATCGTTTCAGATGAACTTCGTTTGGGTGAGATCTATGATGCGACACTTGATATTGACGGATGGAACGAAGTCGATTACGATGACAGTAATTGGAACAAGGCTATTCCCTCCGATGACCCCGGTGGAGAATGTCTGCTTTCGACAGCGCATCCGATCGTTAAAACAAAAGAATTAAAAGCCGTTAGGATATGGAAAGAAGAAGACGGCGGATTTGTTTACGATTTCGGAGAAAACTGCGCAGGTTTGACCCGTCTGTGCATAAGTGCAGAAAAAGGCAGAAAGATAAAGATACAGCATTGTGAAAGACTCACCGACGGTAAATTCAACCAGGACAATCTGATGTTCGGTCACGATGTCAGACCTAAAGATGAAAGATATATCCAACAGACAGAATACACATGCAAGGGCGAAGGTTTAG
>CAJGDF010000147.1 GCA_904502105.1 uncultured Clostridia bacterium | reverse complement strand
CGGCGCTGCGACAACGGCTGCCGTAAATATTTTAAGGGCATATTCAAACGAAGGAATTGAAGCGACATTTACGACAAACACATACGGATTCAGACTTTTTGACCGTGTGAGGATAAACGCGCCGCAATTCGGTCTGTACGGGCCGACACCGTTTGTTATAACGGAAATAACAGCGAGCGACCGTCCGACGGGAGACAGAAACCTGGCTTTTGAATATAAAATAAAGGCGAAGATATCTTCTGAGGGGGAAACAATGTTCAGACCGACTGAATATTGGACAGAAACGCTTGCAAAAATATAAGAAATTTTGCAAACGACTTGAAAAAGGCCGCAAAATGTTATATAATTAAAGAAAAAGGCTGAAAGGGATCCGAAAAGATGAAAAAGGGCATAATTGCGGCGGCAGTTGTTGTTTTGATTTTGGGAGTGATCGGATATTCTGTTTTTACATCCTCAATTGCCTCCGAAAAGAAATACGAAGAAGCCGTGGAATTATTGGAACAGGGCAAGACAGACGAGGCATACAAAATACTTACCGAAATAAAGAGATATAAAAACAGCCTTGAAATTGCGGAAGATATTTTTTACGAAAAGAAATTTGAAGCCCTTTCGAGTGCTGAAGTGGGCGACATTATAACATTTGGAAGATACGAGCAGGACAACGATCCGGAAAACGGCACAGAGGATATAGAATGGGTCGTTATAGAAAAGAGCGACCGTCATCTTTTTGTTATAAGCAAATATGCGATTGACTGCATTGAATTTGACACTACGTTTACCTCGGATGCTCTGACGTGGGAAAATTCAACGATCAGAAGATGGTTGAACAGAACGTTTTACACAGATGCTCTTGACCCTGTTGAGCAGATGAAAATAATTGAAACGGAAAACGGGGAAGAAGTTACAGACAAGGTTTTTCTTTTAAGCTCAGAGGAAATAGAATCGTTTGTTGATTTTTTTGACAGAACGTGTGCCGCAACGGAATACACTAAAAGCAAAGGAGCGTTTACAACGGACAGCCGACCCGACTATCCCGAGCTGAACGTTGAAAACGCCTGCAACTGGTGGACGAGAACGATCGGGCAAGGGTCAAGGACCGTCGTATGCATTGATTACGAATACGGTTCGGCAGGCTCATACGGAAGCCCTGCAAACGACAACAATAAGGCGGTTCGGCCCGCGATGAAGATAAGCATCGTTAAGCCCGAATGATCGGCTTTAAGGACACGTTAAAACAGGAAAGGGAGATCAAAAATGAAGATCGGAAGAATTGCGGTCATTGCGATTGCGGTTATTGCGGCGATAATGACTGTGGCAAGCATCATAAGCTCGGACTCTTCAGAAAAAAGATATAACGAAGCAGTGGCGTTATACGAAGAAGGAAAAAAAGAGGAAGCGTATGATATATTTATAGACATAAAAAGGTATGAGGACAGTGTTTCAAAAGCCTCCTCGATATTTGCGGAAACGAAGCTTGAAAAGCTGAAATCCGCAGATATCGGATCTTATATCTATTTTGGTAAATATGAGCAGGACAACGATCTTGAAAACGGTCCTGAGCCGATCAAATGGCTTATTCTTGACAAAGTGGATATAGGAAGCGAGCGTATTCTGGTTATAAGCAAAGAAGCGCTCGATGCAGTGGCGTACGACGATGCGCTGTTGACCGAAGAGTTGACATGGGAAAGCAGTTCTATCCGAAATTGGCTCGATAAGACGTTTTACCCGACCGCTTTTGATCCCGTTGAGCAGTTGTTTATCAGCGAAGTTTCTTTAACAGACGATAACGGTGAGCTGTACAGTGAAAACGATAAGGTTTTTTTGTTGAACACGAAGGAGATAACAAAATATCTCAAAACCAAAGAAGCCAGGACCTGTCGTGCAACAAGCTATGCAAAAGCGATGGGTGTACATGAACAAAGATATAGAGTTTTAGACGGCAAAGAATATTATTCATGCTATTGGTGGCTGCGTTCAACAGGAGAAACATTCCGTTCTGCAATATGTATTTACGAAAACGGAGATTTCAGTAATATAGGAAATTCCGCGACCGACGACTTCAGAGGAGTACGACCTGCGATGTGGCTTGATCTGAGCGCAGTTAATAATTAACTTTTTTTCAAACAATGTCGAAATCTCTTGAAAAATACAATTTAATGGTATATAATTATTAGCAAATACATAAATATTAAAGTATAGGTGATTAAGAAATGAAAATCCTCGTAATAAACGCAGGCAGCTCTTCCGTTAAATATCAGCTTTTTGATATGGAAAACGAAACTGTTCTCGCAAAAGGTATATGTGAAAGAATCGGCATTGAAGGCGGCGCTTTCAAGCACAAGGTTCCCGGCAGAGAAGACTACAAGGTATCTGTTGACATGAAGAACCACAGCGAAGCTATCAAGCTCGTTGTTGACACACTTGTATCCAAAGAAAACGGCGTTATCGCTTCCATGAGCGAGATCGACGCAGTTGGCCACAGAGTTCTCCACGGCGGCGAAAAGTTCTCCGGCTCTGTTGTTATCAACGAAAACGTTATCAAGGCTATCGAAGATTGCTGCGAGCTTGGCCCTCTTCACAATCCCCACAACCTCACCGGTATCCATGCATGCGAAGAGATCATGGGCAAGGACGTACCTCAGGTAGCTGTTTTTGACACAGGTTTCCATCAGACAATGCCCGACTACGCGTATATGTATCCCCTTCCCTACGAATACTATGAAAAATACAAGATCCGTCGTTACGGCTTCCACGGTACCTCTCACAGATACGTAAGCCAGAGAGCTGCTGCTCTTCTCGGCAAAGATCCCAAAGATGTTAAAGTAATCACCTGCCATCTCGGTAACGGTTCTTCCGTTGCAGCTGTTGAAGGCGGCAAATGCATAGATACCTCCATGGGTCTTACACCGCTTGAAGGTCTTATGATGGGTACACGCTGCGGCTCCATCGACCCCGCTATCGTTCCCTTCCTTATGGAAAAAGAAGGTCTCACCGCTCGTCAGCTCGACGATATTATGAACAAGAAATCCGGTATTCTCGGTATTCACGGCAAAACCAGCGATAACAGAGAAATTGAAGACGGCGGCAAAGCAGGCGATCCGAGATGCGTACTTATCGAATCCATGCTCGTTCATCAGCTCGTTAAATACATCGGTTCTTACGCTGCTGAAATGAACGGTGTTGATGCAGTTGTATTCACCGGCGGTATCGGCGAAAACAATGCAAGCTACCGCAGCCGCTGCGCTGAAAAATTCGCATTCCTCGGCGCTGCTATCGATGAAGAAAAGAACAGCAAACGCGGTATTGAAATCGACATCTCCAAAGACGATGCTAAACTCAGATTCCTCGTTATCCCCACAAATGAAGAACTTATGATCGCAAGAGACACTCTTGAGCTCTGCGGCAAATAAAAGGACTTAAATGTTAACATACGAAGAAATCACAAAAAACGAAGCAATAAAAACTTATATCAGAAAAGCCGATGAATCGCTCACTGCACTTGGTTATACGGAGCACAGCTTTGCGCACGTTACGAGAGTTGCAAACACGGCAGGCAATATTCTTGCAACGCTCGGATATTCCGAAAGAGATATTGAGCTTGCAAAGATCGCCGCATATCTTCACGATATAGGCAATCTTGTAAACAGAACAGACCATGCCCAGAGCGGCGCCGTTATGGCTTTTCGAATTCTCGACCACCTCGGCGGAAGCCCCGAAGAGATCGCAACGATAACAACTGCGATAGGCAACCACGACGAAAGCACTGCTTTTGCCGTTAATCCTATAGCGGCGGCATTGATTCTGGCGGACAAAACGGACGTCAGAAGAAGCCGTGTGCGTAACCGTGAAGCGACGACCTTCGATATCCACGACAGAGTTAACTACTCGGTTGAAAAATCGTCCACAAAGATCAACGATGAAAAGACCGAGATCACTCTTGAGCTTACGATCGACACGGATCTCTGCCCCGTTATGGATTATTTTGAAATATTCCTCGGCAGAATGATCCTCTGCAGAAAAGCGGCTGAAAAGCTCGGTCTGCAGTTCAGGCTCAACATAAACGGTCAGATATTACTGTAAAATTAAGAACCTCAATTTTTTAATTGAGGTTCTTTTTTATTTAAGATCTTCGGTTATATTCAAAAAGTTTTCGGCAAGAGCGTCTGCCTCTTTTCTTGTTTTAACAATAATTACGGGCTTTTCGGGATCTGTCGAAATAATATTCATAAGCTTTTTCTTTTGTTTTTTCGGGAAATTATAAACATAACGAAGAAAGTCAATAAATTCCCTGTTGAACGTTTCAACGCAGTTTTCGGGCATATCGGGGCGAGGCTTGCCGTGGCGTGAAAGAACACCGCGAATACACGTAAACCTGTTGATATCAAGAAAAATAACGAGATCGGAGGCAGGGAAACGTATATCCAAAGAATTTGAATAATTGCCCTCCATGATCCATTCATCTTTTTCTGTAAGCTGTTTTATTTTTTCACGGAATTCATCCAGGGGTGTTTCGACCCAGTTGGGCTGCCAGAATACCGTATCAAGAGGAATAAGCTCAAGGCCTGTTTTTTCGGCTATTTTACGTGCAAAATGGCTTTTCCCGCTGCCGGGAGAGCCGATGATAAGGATTTTTTTATACATTTTTATTCTCCCATATATATTTCAGAACGAAAGTATCACGACGGACGAAAGAAACACCGTATTTTTCGTCGAACTCGGAATTTATTCTGATCGCAGTCTCGATATCGACCCATTCGGGATTAAAACCGAGCTCTTTTTCGTAATTATCAAGCGACTGTTCGCATCGCTCGTCGAGAACGTCAGCCGTAAAATAATAAGAAAGCTGATGAAATATCTGATTTTCATCGACGGTCGAGAGCCGTTTTTCCTCGATCAGCCCTAATTCTTTTATCGAAGACGGGACGATCGAATAGCCGACCT
>CAJGDF010000146.1 GCA_904502105.1 uncultured Clostridia bacterium | reverse complement strand
GTGATCTTCATGAAGGCGTTATTCCTACTCTTGAAAGAAGATATAAACAGACAAACAGCAATTATGTTAAACAAGAGATGGAAATGTTGATGCAGAATATTCCGTGTAAAGAGTGCCACGGAGCAAGACTTAATCCTCTTTCTCTTGCGGTTACTGTTGGTGGAGTTAATATTCATGAACTTTCCAATATGTCAATAAAAGACTCTCTTGAGTTTGTTAATAATTTAAAGCTTTCTGTCAGAGATACAGCCATTGCGGATCAGATTTTGAAAGAGATACGTGAAAGGCTTGGTTTTCTCCAATCTGTCGGTCTTGAATATCTTACTCTGTCTCGGTCTGCAGGTACTCTTTCTGGTGGCGAGGCTCAACGTATAAGACTTGCAACACAGATCGGATCTTCTCTTATGGGATGTATTTATATCCTTGATGAGCCGTCTATAGGCCTTCATCAGAGAGATAACGAAAAGCTTTTGAAAACTTTAAAGCATTTACGTGATCTCGGCAATACTCTTATTGTTGTAGAACATGACGAAGATACTATGCGTGCAGCTGATTACGTTGTTGATATCGGTCCCGGTGCAGGTGTTCACGGCGGTTATATAGTTGCTCACGGTACTCCGCAGGATATAATGAATTGCCGCGAATCTATAACGGGACAATATCTTTCTGGTGAAAAATTTATTCCTATTCCCAAAAAAGTAAGAAAACCTAATGGAAATTATCTTTCAATAATTGGTGCAAGTGAAAACAACCTCAAAAATATAGATGTTGATATACCTCTTTCTTTATTTACGTGTGTTACAGGTGTTTCCGGATCGGGTAAATCAAGCCTTGTAAATGAGATCCTTTTTAAATCTCTTTCTTCTGCTTTATATAAATCAAAGCAAATACCCGGTAAGTGTGAAGAGATCAGGGGACTTGACTTGATAGACAAGGTTGTAAATATCGATCAGAGTCCCATTGGCAGAACCCCAAGATCCAATCCTGCGACATATACCGGTATATTCAACGATATAAGAGAGCTGTTCGCTCAAACTCCAGATGCAAAAGCAAGAGGGTATAAATCAGGCAGATTTTCGTTTAACGTCGACGGAGGTCGTTGTGAGGCATGCCAAGGCGATGGTATCGTAAAGATAGAAATGCATTTTCTTCCCGATATTTATGTTCCTTGTGATGTATGCGGCGGTCAAAGATACAACCGTGAAACCCTTGAGGTTAAGTTTAAAGGTAAAAATATATACGAAGTTCTTGAAATGACGGTTGAGGAAGGCTTGAAATTCTTTGAAAATATTCCGAGTATCGCAAGAAAATTACAGACTCTTTATGATGTAGGCCTCGGATATATAAAGATAGGGCAGTCTTCAACAACTCTTTCAGGTGGTGAGGCACAGCGTGTGAAACTCGCAACGGAGCTCTCCAAGCGTTCAACCGGTAAAACTGTTTATATCCTTGATGAACCCACGACGGGTCTTCACACTGCCGATGTTCATAAACTCATAGAAGTTCTTCAAAAGCTTGCAAACACAGGAAATACTGTAGTTGTAATTGAACACAACCTTGATGTTATAAAATGTGCTGATCATATTATAGATCTTGGCCCGGAGGGCGGTGACAAGGGCGGAACAATCGTTGTAACGGGTACTCCCGAGGAAGTTTCCAAATGCGAACAGTCTTATACAGGTAAATATCTCAAGCATTACTTCGAAGAAAAATAAATACGATAAATTGCCTGTTAATTACAGGCAATTTTTTATATAACATAGTTTAAATAAATTTTTTAAAAAAATATTGTCAGTACTTTCGAAAAAGTTACACTATATAAGTGAAAGGGGCTGAGATGATGCAGCAATTGAATGCAAACGGTTTAATTGATGAATTTACAAATAATTATCTTGAAAAGCTGTTTTACTTTTGCTTGAAGAAAACAGGTAATAACGAGGATGCGGAAGATTTGGTTCAGGATATCGCTGTTAATATAATTGTATCTTTGAATAACGGACTTATTCCGATAAACTTTTCTGCATGGGTTTGGAAAATCGCAAGAAACCGTTATTCAAAATGGGCAGATGCCAAGCATAAGCATAATGCAGCTGTTGCATGTAATGATATTGATGATTATGAACTGGCAGATGAAAACGGAGAACTTTCAGATAAAATAATACTCGACGAAAGATTTTCACTCCTTCGACGTGAGCTCTCTTTTATCAAAAGCGATTACCGAAACATCGTTGTTGCTTATTATTTTGAGAATAAAAGCGTTCGTGAAATTGCATCGTTACAATCCCTTTCGGTCAGCGCTATTCAACAAAGACTACATCGAGCAAGAACTATTTTGAAAGAAGGTATGGACATGGCAAGAGAATTTGGAAGACGCAGTTATAACCCCGAGAATATAACGTTCGTAAAAGACGGCAAGAATGGTGATTTGGGCCAGCCCTGGTCTATTGTTTCACGTTTGCTTTATAAAAACATTTTTCTTGAGACATACGAAAATCCTCAGACCTCAGAAGAATTATCCCTTGAGTTAGGCATCGCTCTTCCGTACATGGAAGATGACCTTGAATTTCTTGTGAGAGAACAGCTTCTTCGTAAAGAAGGAAATAAGTATCAGACGGATTTTAAGATCATCAATAAAGAAGATCAGCTTGCAGCATATGAAACACACAGAAAATTACAGAAACCTATTACCGATAAACTTTGCGAACTTATCGATCTTTATATGAAAGAAGACGGTGGAAAGGTCGATATATCGTATATGAATTATGATGATGCTAAATGGACTCTTCTGGGTGCCGCATTCGATTATATTTACATCCCGATCTGGAAAAACAGTCCGTTTTGGGTAAAAAAGACTTTGCCCAAACGTCCCGATAACGGCGCATGGATCCTGACTGGATACGAATCGGTCGATCTGTACTATCCCGATTACGGAGGATTGCACACCGCAAGTGCGGATGAATTCGGAAATGAGATAGCGTTCGGTCAGTACCGCCTCAAATATAATCAGGAAAAACTACCGCAATTTTTATCATACAATGAAGCGAAAAATCTTTTGCTTATTTGTCAGGGTAAACAGAGCGAATGTGATGCTCTGTATGTTGATAAACTGATCGAATACGGATACGTTAAAAAGATAAACGATACATTGAAGCCGAAAACAGTTATATTCAATAATAAAGTTGCAGACAATGAACCATCCGAGAAAATCTTTAAGTTAAGAGATGAATTGGTTGAGCTTTTCAAACAGACTTTAAGCCCGTATATAAGTTTTCTTGACCGTGGTCTGATTTTTGAACAAGCGTTAAATGACGGTTGGCTCAAATATGATGATAAATCAGAAATAACAATAGGTTCTTATATTTATATCTGAAATACTTAAACCGCCGAGTAAATTCTCGGCGGTTTAAATTTGTTGCGCTTATAAAATGATACAGATAAGACCGCCGCTGCCTTCGTTAATAATACGTTGGAGCGTTTCCTGCATTTTATCTCTTGCATCGTCAGGCATTCGGTTGAGTTTATTGTTGAGCCCTTCGTTTACAAGCTCATGCAGTGATTTCCCGAAAATATTGCTTTCCCAGATCTTTTTCGGTTCATCTTCAAATCCTGTAAGCAAGAATTTGATCAGTTCTTCTGATTGTTTTTCGCTTCCGACAATCGGTGCCACCTCTGTCTCAATATCTGCTTTGATTATATGATAACTTGGTGCCGATGCTTTAAGTTTAACGCCGTACCTTGTTCCTTGCTTCATTATTTCAGGTTCATCGAGTGATAATTCGTCAATCGTAGGTGTAACAATGCCGTAACCCTTGCACTCGGCTTCATTCATTGCCGAAGCAATCTTATCGTAATTACGCTTTGATTCTGAAAGTTCAGATATGATGTTGAACAAGTCTTTGTCGTTTGAAACTTCAACTCCGGTCGTTTCTCCGAGAATCTTGTAAAAAAGGGTTTGTGATATCTCAGCGGAGATTTCAACGGACCCTTTTCCGAGCTCTACATTAGAGATCGAAACATCGGTAATATGTTCATTGCGGGTGAGTGTATCGGTGATTTGTGAAACTTGTCTTATCTTCTGAATATTTTGCGAAACCGAAGATATGTCGGAATATATCGATTTTTTTAACCAATGATCGTTTTCCAACAAAGAAATCCATTGCGGAATATTGATGTTTACTTCCTTGATGGGAAATTCAAAAAGAATTGTTCTTAATATATTATTTATATCACTTGCGTCAAGATCAAGACAGTCAACAGGTATTACAGGAACTTCATATTTTTCTGAAAGCTCGGTACAAAGCAGATGAGATCTGTTGCTTTTAGGTTCAACTGTGTTCATTAATACAACAAACGGTTTGTTTATTTGTTTTAGCTCGTTTATAACTCGCTGTTCAGCATCAATATAGTCGCATCTTGGAATTTCTCCGATACTTCCGTCTGTAGTGATAACAAGCCCTATAGTCGAATGGTCTTCAATTACTTTTTGAGTTCCGATCTCGGCGGCTACATTGAACGGAACAGTGTTTTCAAACCAAGGTGTCATCACCATCCTCGGTTCATTGTTTTCGATATGTCCGAGCGCGTTAGGGACAATATATCCAACGCAATCAATTAATCTTACACTGCAAGAGATTTTTTCGTCAAGTTTTATGTTGACAGCTTCTGCGGGTATAAACTTCGGTTCAGTTGTCATAATAGTTCTGCCGGTTGCACTTTGAGGTAGTTCATCGTTTGCGCGTTCCCGTTCAAATTCATTTTGAATATTGGGAAGTACGATATTCTCCATAAATTTTTTTATGAAAGTTGATTTTCCTGTTCTGACAGGACCAACGACACCTATATATATGTCTCCCTGCGTTCTTTCTGCGATATCTTTATAAATATCCATTGTTTTTGTCCTCCTGAATTCAGTTTATTAATACTTATGCTTGTGTTTGAAAAATAATACGTATGAAT
>CAJGDF010000145.1 GCA_904502105.1 uncultured Clostridia bacterium | reverse complement strand
GGACACTCCCCTGATCTTCATTAAAGAAGTAATTTTAAAATTACAAAAATCGCATAGATTAACGACCCCGATGAGGAGCAATCCTCATCGGGGTCTTCTTTTTTGTATTATCGTTAATCAATCGCAGATGTATATAGCGGTTTGCGCATAATGGTCAAGGTTTACCGTCTATGGGGCACATGACTTTTGTGATGGGTTTGATAAACTCAAGAAACAACCGTCTTTTTTCGCAAAATATCTGTTTCCGCAAACAGAATATGTAATCATTGTTTTCCGTTAAATTTCCGATAGACCTCATAAAAAAACGACATATTGTTAAAACCCACAAGATATGCAGCTTCCTGCACGCTGCATTCTCCGCTGTTAATGAGCTTTTTTGCCTCGCAAATACGGATTTCATTTCGGTATTCTATGGGGCTTTTTCCCGTATATTCCTTGAAAAGTCTCCTGAAATTTGACTCTTTCATACCACACTTTGACGCATAATATGAAACAGAATGATTTTCATAATAATTATTCGTTATCTCATTTAATGCAGGAGTGATTTTTATGTATTCCTTCGGAACCATCGATGACTGACGGCTCATAAGGTCTATCAGTTCATAAGCTTTCGCAAGTAAAAAGAACGTGTTTCTTATATTTTCCATGGTGACTGAGTTGAAAACATCACGGTATGCACGGGTGTTCTGAAAGGACACTTCCGATAGAAAGGAGATATCCACATTAGACGTTAGGTTGAAGGAAAGAACAAGAATGGTAGTACTGTCGCCGAGATAAACAGCCTTGTACGGAAGCCCTTTGGGAACAAATATTCCGCACCCTTGGGGGACAGTGACGGTTTTGTCGTCAAAAAAATATTTCATTTCTCCTCTTTTTACAAAAACGAATGTCATACTGTCTTTTCCGTTTTTCGATACAAACAAAAAACCGTTTTCGCGGACAACCCGTGCGCATCCTACATTATCAATACTACAGGTAACGGTGGGGTAAAAATGAATATTTATCATAATCGTCTCCATTTTGGCGAATACCATACATATAGTGGCGTATTCGATATTGTTGATTCTTTGAATTTATTATATAATACCTATGAAAATAAGTCAATAGGTAAAAGAGATAAACATATTTTAAAGATTAAAATAATACCGTAAAGCATATATGACTTCGGAAACAGCTGTATTTCCCATCCTACCGACACTTTTTCTTCGGAGAAAAAGACAACACTTGATTTCACTGCAAATTCCGTTTATCCTGTAATAACAGAAAGGAGAAAAATCAAATGATTTTATTTAACGAAAGCTCTTGTATTGACATCTGCCTAAAAAACAACAACAAATATGTTTTGAAGGCAGCAGAAGATCTGCGCCAAGATTTTGGCAGAGTAAGCAAGCACGGTATACTTCCGAAATTTATTAACAATGAAAGTGAGTTTTGCATTGTTATAGAGGACAATACAAAAAAATCCGTCGACCCGATAAACGATGAAAGCTACACCGTAAAAACCGACGGAGGCAAAATAATAATCTCTGCCCCGACATATCTCGGCACGATGTGGGGGATATATACAATTTCAGAGAAATATCTCGGAATAGACCCTTGTTATCTTTTCAATGACTTGGCTATAGAAAAAAAGGATAGCATTGAAATCGGTGATATTGATATATGTGAACGCCCTAACGGATTCGGTTTCAGAGGCGTATTCATAAATGATGAGGATTTACTTACCGGTTGGAAGGACGGCGGCGGAATCCGCTATATGGATTATATCTGGTATTTTCTTACTATCGAAGAAAGTGTTATTAACAGAATTGTGGAAACGGTGCTAAGACTGAAGCTCAACCTTGTAATACCCGCATCGTTTCTTGACATAGATAATCCTCCGGAAAAGCTTCTTGCAGACTGTGTTGCAAACCGAGGAATTTACATTTCACAGCACCACGTTGAGCCTGTGGGACTATCTTCCTTTACGTTTGAAAACTACTGCCGCAAATACAAAAAAGCAGGTAAATTTTCCTATATAGAAAATACCGATGTCATGATTGAAGCATGGGAGTTCTACGCACAAAAATGGGCTGAATATGACAACGTTGTATGGCAGATAGGACTGCGTGGCGCAGGAGATATGCCCATATGGGGAGTAAATGCCGTTCCAACCGCAGAAGAACTTGAAAAATACGGCAAATTCATAAGTGATGCCTATGAAAAACAAAAGGAAATCATTATGAAAGCTACCGGAGGAAGGGCGAAGCATTTCACATCCACACTTTGGATGGAAGGCTCAAGCCTTCTTGAAAAAGGCTTTTTGCAATTCCCCAAGAATACGGTTATTGTCTTTGCAGATACCGGTGTCAACCAGATGTACGGAAGTGAATTTTACAGCATAACAAGAGATAAGAACTACAAATACGGAATCTACTATCACCTTCAGTATTTCGGTGCCGGCCCTCATCTTGCACCCCAGACAGGTGTTGATAAACTTCACTATAATACAAAACTTGCCTATGAAAAGGGCGACAAAGACTATTATATTCTCAATGTGTCGAACGTGAGAGAATTTACCTTTGAGCTAAAAGCATATTCTGAAATGTTGTGGAATTTTGAAGAATTTTCAAAGGATGAATATGTTGACCGATATTGCGAAAAATTCGGCTCCGATTCGGAAGAAATGAAGAGACTTATTGGAGAATATTACGGTAATTTTCCATGGCTTGAAGCAAAGAATCTCTTGGAAACATATTACGGTAAATTCTTTAACTTCTATCTTGTTGACAATCCCGACGGTATCAGGAACTTCATCTTAAAGGACGGCGATCTTCTTGATATAGGGTCTCAGATTATACGCCTGTTCCACAGGGTATTGCCGGGCGTTTATACAAGATACTATTACAGCGTTAAGGGCGCAATTTCAAAATACATAGAAATATGCGGTGATTTAGAAAAGCTTACAGAAAAGCTTGAGTATCCCCTTGACAAGCATGTAGAGGTGAAATGGCTGTTGTCCGCAAAAACCTTGCTTTGCATTTACAGATGGTTTGCGAACGTATACGAAGCAAAAGTATACTGCGATAATCTTGATACCGAGAACATGAAAAATTCATTGCAGACTGCCTGCAAGAGCCTTGAAGAATATCTTAATTTCCGCAAGTGTGCGGAATACGGAGAATTTGAAAACTGGTACAGAGGTGATTTGAAAACCGATGTAAAACAAAAGCTTTACAATACAAAGAAGCTTTTGGGACACTCACCCGATTTACATTAAAGGAGATAGCGTGAAAGAATGCTGACATCGGATTTGAGTTTCAGTGATTTCACGCCTCAAAAATCCATAACCGGATTTTTATATACTATTTGTGCCGCCGCAATGGCGGCGGAATGGAGATACAATGAAGGATTTTTTACTTAAATCAGATACGGCAAAAATGCTGTATTCTTCGGTGGAAAAGCTTCCCATAATTGATTATCACAATCATTTGTCGGTTGCGGATATATCTGAAAACAAAAGATTTTCAGATATCTATGACTTGTGGATAAAGCCTGACCCATATAAACACAGAGCCATGAGAATGTGCGGTGTGAGCGAAAGGCTTATAACCGGTGATGCGTCGGATTTTGATAAATTTACGGCTTGGTGCGGGATATTTCCAAATCTTGTGGGAAATCCGCTTTATATATGGTCGCAGATGGAATTACAAAGCATATTCGGCATTACAGAAATTCCCTGCAAAGACAATGCAGAAAATATATATAACAAGGCAAACGAGTTTTTGCGTAACAACGAAGTTACGGCGGAAAGTTTGCTTAAAGGCTTCGGAGTGGAGCTTTCATGCCCTTGTGTATCTTTGTGCGATGATGTTTCTGCGTTTGAGAAAAATCACACCGTTTCCCCGTCATTAAGAGGCGATGATGTAACAGCTCCAAGCCTTGATTTTATTCGCAAGTTAGAGAGCTTGACGCATGATATAAATAATATGTCAGACTATAAGCTTGCAGTTTCCGAAAGACTTGACTTGCTTAAAAATGCAGGATGTATCTTTTCAGACCATGCTCTTGATAACGGATTTGTGTTTTATAATGACGATGGAGAAAACGAAAAGCGTTTCATGAAAATACTTGACGGCAAGGCTTTGAAGGAAGAAGATGAAAAAAAGCTTTTCTCATACATACTTGAGTTTCTTTGCTCTGAATATGCAAAAAAAGGCTTCACTGTTCAGCTTCATATTGGTGCAGAGCGTTACACAAGCTCACGTTTAAGAACTCTTGCAGGCAAGGCAGGAGGCTTTGCCGCAATAGGTAACAGTGTAGACATTTCATCACTTACAAAGATGCTTGATACCTTTGAAAAAGGAGAGCACGGTCTGCCAAAGATGGTGCTGTTCACACTAAATCCTGCTGATAATGCCATGGTGTCGGTTTTAGCGGGTTCATATTCCAAGGATGGCGTGCCGGGATTAATAAGTCAAGGACCTGCATGGTGGTGGTGCGACCACAAGCACGGAATATGCGATGCGTTGGAAAATATCTCATCTTTTGGCTTGCTGTCAAATTTTGTCGGAATGACTACAGATTCAAGAAGCTTTTTATCTTTTGTACGCCACGATTATTTCAGACGGATTTTATGTCAGTGGCTTGGCGAAAAGTATGATGCCGGAGAGCTTTGCTGTCCGTATGATTCTATTGAAGCTTTAGCAAAGGATATGTGCTATGAAAATGCAAAAAGGATAATCGGAGGAATACATAATGTTTAAAGGAAAAGTTGCAGTAGTAACAGGAGCAGGCGGTACACTTTGCTCGGAAATAGCAGTGCAGTTGGCAAAAGAAGGAGCAAAGGTTGTACTTGTGGGAAGAACCGAAGAAAAGCTCTGTAAGGTTTATGACAAAATCAAGAATGACGGCGGTGAAGCACTTGTATATCCTTGCGATGTAACAGACAAAGATGCTGTTTGTAAGCTTGCAGAAGCCGCTAAGAACAAATT